>JBJFEF010000079.1:0-9648 GCA_051890435.1 Muribaculaceae bacterium | reverse complement strand
ATTTGCAAATCATTTTGAATATTATTTCGAGAGAATAATTCACTTATAGTTTTACTAAATGAGTATTTTATGAAATTTAAAAGTTTTAGGTTTTGGATGGCTGTTCTGCCATATTGCCTCTTGGGAATGGCAACTATGGCGCAAGCAAAATCAATTACGGGTACTGTGGTTTCTTCTGAGGGCGAACCCGTGATTGGCGCCACCGTGATGGTTGATGGTTCAACTTTAGGTGCCTCTACCGATGCCGACGGTAAGTTCTCTATTTCGGGCATTCCCGAGAATGCCAAGTCGATAACCGTGACCTATGTGGGCATGAAAAAAGCCAAAGTCGCTATTCAGCCTTCTGTCAAAGTGGAGTTGCAATCTTCCACCGAGATGCTCGATGAGGTTCTCGTAGTTGCCTACGGCACTGCAAAGAAGAGCAGCTTCGCTGGCTCAGCAGCTCTTGTTAAGGCAAGCGATATCAAGGACAATCCTTCTTCTACTTTCGAAAACGCACTGAATGGTAAGGTTGCCGGTTTGCAGCTCACCAACAATTCCGGTCAGGCTGGCTCAGCTCCTGCTATCCGCATCCGCGGTATGGGCTCCATGAACGCCGGCAATGAGCCGCTTTACGTTATCGACGGCGTTCCCGTAACTTCGGGTAACATCGGTCAGATGAGCGGCGAACTTTATTCTACCAACAACATCATGAGCTCGATCAACCCCGACGACATCGAGTCGATTTCGGTGCTCAAGGATGCCGCTGCTTCTTCTCTCTATGGCTCTCGTGCCGCTAATGGCGTGATTCTAATCACCACCAAGAAAGGCGCCTCGGGTCGTCCGGTTGTAGCTTTCAAAGCCGAAGTGGGTTTCACTCCTTCTTGGGCTACCGACAACTACGAGACTGCAAGCGTGCAAGACAACGTGAATATGCTCTACACCGTGTTCCACGACTACGGAACTCAGGGCGAAGGATACTCCGATGAGGAAGCTAATGCCTATGCTCTTAAGCAGCTCAACAAGAAATTCAATCGCCACGGATATGAGTTCTCTACCGACGGCATCTCTGCCCGCGAAAATGTTCACATCGGTGAATACGACAATTCGGGCCGTGGTGGCAAATACTTCGATTGGGACAAGGCTTATTTCCGCACCGCTACTTATCAAACCTACGACCTGAGCGTCAGCGGTGCTACCGACAAGACCAACTATTTCTCTTCAATCGCCTACACAAAAGACGAAGGCCGACTGAAGATGAACTCTTTTGAACGCATCTCGGGGCGTCTCAACCTCACTCAAAAGGTGGGCAAATTCATTGAGCTAACCACCAACGCTTCGTTCTCTCGTACCGAGAAGAAGGGCTATAACGACACCCGTAGCACCGGTGCCAACTACTTTATGCAGACCCGCAACTTGCTTTGGGGACTCTACTGGCCTACCAATTACAAGACCGGGCTTCCTTGGAGCCAACGCTATGGTAGCTATGCCTACAACGGCTTATACTACGACAACGAGTGGGAGAACAGCTCTATCACCTCTAAGCTGATGGCTGCCGAAACTCTCACCCTCCACATTCTCCCCGACCTCGATGTGCGCTCATTGCTCTCTTACGACAACACCAATGTGCGCGACCACATCTATTATAGCGCAAATCACTTCTACGGCGCTTCCGACGGCGGTAACGTAAGCGAATACCGCACCAACTACGACCGCCTCGTTTCTTCAACTACCGCCAACTATAAGCACTCTTTCGCCGATGTGCACAACCTCGGTGTGATGGCTGGCTTCGAGGCTGAAAAAAACACTGCCGACTATCTGCGCTCCACAGGCACCAACCTGCCTGTAACCACACTCCACACAATCTCCACCGCCGGAACACAAACATCAGGCGGTTACTCTTGGGGCAACTCTATGGCTTCAATTCTCTCTAAAATCGACTACAACTTCGCCGAGCGTTACTTCTTCTCGGCTTCCTACCGCCGCGACGGTTCTTCTCGCCTTAGCAACAAAAACCGCTGGGGCGACTTCTGGTCGGTTGCCGGAGCTTGGAACCTTCACAGCGAAAGCTTCCTTGCCGGCATTGATGCCATCAACAACCTGCGCTTGCGCGTTTCCTACGGTATCAACGGTACTCTCCCCACCGACCTCTACGGCTACATGAACCTCATGAACTACACCTCTAAGTATCAAGGCAATCCCGGTGGCGTAGTAACCACTATCGGCAACGACGACCTCACTTGGGAGACCAGCCGAAATACCAACGTGGGAATCGATTTCGCCTTGTTCAACAGCCGCTTGCGCGGTACCATCGAATTTTTCAACCGCGACTCTAAGGACCTCCTTCAAGATGTGCCCATCTCGCAAGTTACCGGCTTCGGCTCAACATTGCGCAACATCGGACGCATCAACAACCACGGCATCGAAGTGGAAATCGGTGGCGACATCATCGACCGTGGCGGATGGCTCTGGACGGCAAGCATCAACGCCACATTCCTTTCATCGAAGGTGAAAGAGCTCTACGGCGGTGCCGACATCATCTGGTATGACCCGACCGGCGACGACGACCGCGCACAATATGTGTATCGCGAAGGGGATCCTACACTCTCGTTCTATGGATATGAGTGGGCTGGCGTTGACCGCACCAACGGCAAAAGCGTTTACTACGTCAACGACCCCGACGACCCCAAGGCCGGCGACTTTGAATATAACGGCCGCGGTGCCACCTACGACTACGACAACGCCAACTACACCATCATCGGCAATGCCACTCCAAAGGTGTATGGCGGTATCAACACCTCGGTTTCCTACAAGGGTATCTCGCTCGGCCTCGGCTTCACCTACAAAATCGGAGGTCAACTCTATGATGGTGCTTACAAGGACGTTGCCGACGATGGCTACTACTGGGAGCGTATCCGCTCGGCAAACTATTGCAAAAACCTCTGGACTCCCGAGAACCCCAACGGTACAGAGCCTGCTATCTCGGGCCTCGACCTCACCGACGCTATGCAATACAGCTCGCGCCACATTCACAACGCCAGTTACTTGCGCCTCAAGACTCTCTCGCTCGCTTACACCCTGCCTAAGAGCCTTCTCCACAAAACTCTCATCAGCGATGCTCGTTTCTTCTTCTCAGGAACCAACCTGCTCACTTTTGCTAAATACAAAGACGCCGACCCCGAGGTCAACGAATATGGCACCCGTGGATGGGAAACGCCGCTCGGCAAAACTTTCGTGATTGGTGTGGAATTGAAATTTTAATCTAATCAAGACTGAAATGATGAAAACAATATATTCTTTCATATTATCCCTTATCGTTGCTGTTTCGTTCACTTCGTGTAACGATTTCCTCGACATGAAACCCACTCAGTCGGGCGAAGCCGAGGGCGCTATCGCAACGTATAACGATGCCCGAGTCGCTATCAATGGCTTGATGTCAACCATGACGTCATCGAGCTATTATGGCCGCAATTTCCTCCTCTATGGCGACGCCAAGGGCGGCGACCTCACTATCTATTCGGCCGGTCGTGGCAATGATGCCCTCTACAGCTTCAACCACACCGCAAGCAGTGGAAGCTACTCCTCGTTCTGGAGCCGAATCTATTATTGCATCCTCCAGGCCAACACCATTATCCAAAGCATCGACAAAGCTCAACCAAACACCCAAGAGGATTTGAGCCACTTCAAGGGTCAGGCTCTCGCTTTGCGCGCACTCTTCCACTTCGACCTCGTGCGCCTCTACGGTCTGCCCTACAACTACAAGAAGGAATCTCTTGGCATTCCTATCGTCACCGAGCCTCTTTCGGCTATGGCTCAGCCCACTCGTGCCACCGTCGATGAAACCTACAAGCAGATTGTTACCGACCTCAACGACGCTATCGAGCTGCTCAGCTCCGAAAAATCAGCTCTCGACGGCTTCATGGGCTACTACTCTGCCGTTGGCTTGCTTGCTAAGGTGAAACTCTACATGGACGACTTCGACGGTGCCCTCAAGGCAGCCGAGGAAGTAATCAACAGCAAGAAATACACTCTCTATGCACCCGAAGACTGGGCCGACTCTTGGAAACACGAGTATGGCACGGAGTCGTTGCTCGAGCTTGGCATCACACCCGAAGAAGCCGACCTCGGCTCGTCTTCTCTCGGATACTACTACATGTGCTACGGCCAGCTCAAAGGCTCACAAGGCTGGTTCCTCGCAAGTGACTATTTCCTCAACCGCCTCGGCGAAGACCCCACCGACGTACGCTGGAGTGTGATGGACAACGATGAATATTGGTACGACAACGGCGTGGAGCGTAAAGGTGCCTGCTACAAATATCTCGGCGGAACTTCTATGCCCGGCGACGGAAAATCCACTATCACAGCTGTCAACATCAAGATTCTTCGTCTCTCCGAGATTTATCTCATCGCTGCCGAAGCTGCTCTCAACGCTTCCTCTCCCGATGCAGAAAAAGCTGCCGATTATCTCAATGCCATTCGCTGCCGCGCTCCGCAACTCGCTCCTGCCACGGCTGCTACCGTCAGCGACGACATGATTCTCGATGAACGCAGCAAGGAACTCTTCGGCGAAGGTAACCGTTTCTTCGATATGATTCGCAAGAACCGTTCCATCACCTTCAACGACGACTTCCAGAGCGTTCCAATCAGCACTCGCGAGAAGACTATCGACCGCACCTTCAGCAAAATCGTCCTCCCTATATCACAGGACGAAATCAATGCTAACCCGGCTATCGCTTCTCAGCAAAATCCCGGCTACTAAGCCGCCTCATTCCCTGCTTTTTCAGGCTTATTCCCCTGCCTCCTCACACGGTAGCAGGGGATTTTTTTATCATTTTAGGCACTCTTGATTCCATTTTATTGCTTCGCCGGCCTCCAAGTCTTGGCAATTAGCAAAAAATATCGTACCTTAGCGGAATAATTTTTGAAACATACTTTTTTCAATGGCGCCACCGTGCGCTTCATTTACTAAACTATTGCTGAAATAATGGCTGAAGAAAAAAAAATACGCGTTGGCATTACCCAAGGGGACACCAACGGAATTGGATATGAGGTTATCCTCAAGACGCTCACCGATGGCTTGCTATGCGAGCTGTGCACCCCTGTGGTGTACGGATCTTCCAAAATCGCCACTTATCACCGCAAGGCTCTCGATATGCCACAGGTGCAATTCAATTGCATCGACTCGGCTGAAAAAGCCCGCGACGGCGTGAACAACCTGGTGGAAATCGCCGAAGGCGACGTGAAAATCGAGCTCGGAGTGCCCAGCGACGCTGCCGGTCTTGCCGCTTTCAACTCGCTTGAACGTGCCGTTGCCGACCTCAAAGACGGTCTCATCGACGTGCTCGTCACTGCACCTATCAACAAAAACAACATTCAAAGCGACAACTTCCACTTCCCCGGACACACCGAGTATCTCGAGGCTGCTCTGGGCTACGGCAAGAAGTCGCTCATGATTCTCTTCAACGACTTCATCAAGGTGGCTCTCGTCACCACCCACCTGCCAGTGGCAAAAATCTCAGAGGCTATCACCAAGGAGTCGATTATCGAGAAAATCAAGATTTTCAATGCATCGCTCAAGCGCGACTTCGGAATTGAGCGACCGCGCATCGCCGTGCTTGCACTCAATCCCCACTCGGGCGACAATGGCTTGCTCGGAACCGAAGAGAAAGAAATCATATCTCCCGCAATCGAAGAAGCCTACGCTCAGAAAATCACCTGCTTCGGGCCCTATGCCGCCGATGGTTTCTTCGGCAACGGACACTACAAGAAATTCGATGGTGTGCTTGCAATGTATCACGACCAGGGTCTTGCCCCGTTCAAAACCATTGCCATGGAGAGCGGCGTGAACTTCACTGCCGGTCTTCCCTATGTGCGCACATCGCCCGACCACGGCACAGGCTACGACATCGCCGGCAAAAACCTCGCAAGCGAAGACTCGTTCCGCGAAGCCATCTACCGCGCTATCGACATTTTCCGTTGCCGCCTTATCGACACCGAGATTCATCGCAACCCGCTTCGCCGCCAATACTTCGACAAGAGCAACGATAAAGAAGTGCTCGACCTCACCAAGGACGACGATGACGACGCAGCAACTAAATAATACTCAACCGATATTACACACCGTACATTATGAATTATGCCATAATCGCTGCCGGCGAAGGTTCTCGCCTCGCACAAGAGGGCGTGAAAAAGCCCAAGCCTCTCGTAGAGCTCAATGGCGAGCCTATGATTGGACGCCTTATCAATGTGTTCACCCGATGCAATGCCGAGAGCATCAGCATCATCGTCAATAACGAAATGAAGGAGGTGAAAGCCTATCTCGACACCCTCAACCCGGGTGTCCCATTCAATGTGGTGGTGAAATCCACCCCAAGCTCTATGCACAGCTTCTTCGAGCTGAGCCGCGTGATGCAAAAAGGCAAATTCTGCCTCACCACCGTCGATACCATCTTCCGTGAGGACGACTTCGCTCGCTACATCGCCGCATTTGAAGCCGACTCCGTGAGCGACGGCATGATGGCTGTCACTCCGTTTATCGAAGACGAGAAGCCTCTCTACGTCGATGTAGATGACAACATGAACATCCGCGCTTTCCGCGACGCTGCCTACGATGGCGCCCGTTTCATCTCGGGTGGCGTGTATGCCCTCAACGACAAGGCTATCTCCGTGCTCGAAGACTGCATGAGCCGCGGCATCGCTCGCATGCGCAATTTCCAGCGTGCCCTCATCGATGCCGGTCTCAACCTCAAGGCTTATCCAATCGACAAAATTGTGGATGTGGACCACGCCGGCGACATTGAAGTGGCTGAGCGATTCCTGCGCGGTGAGTGAAATTTGTTATTTTTATTACATTAACTAATATCCATACTCAAAAAAATGGCAGAGATAGAAATTGCCGGCATCATGCGTGCCGGAGCCTATTCGCCCAACCACATCGGCAACGACGCAGCCATCTTCAACGCTGCCGCCGAGCAGCTGCGCAAGCGCGGCTATGTGGTAAACATATATAGCGAGGAGCAATTCAAGCTCAACGAAATCAAGGAGAATGTGATTCTCAACATGTGCCGCGAACAATCCTCTATTGCCAAGCTCCAGCAGCTCGAAGACCAAGGAAAGCTGGTTATCAATTCAGGCTACGGCATTGAGAACTGCACTCGCGAGCGTATGACGCGCATACTCCTCGGCAACAACATTCCCTACCCCGACAGCCTCATCGTCGATACCAACGAAGCTATTAAGCCCCTCCTCAAAAAGAGCGGCTTCCAGAGCTGCTGGATTAAGCGCGGCGACTTCCACGCCATGCACAAAGAGGACGTGAGCTATGTGCGACACCCCGAAGAGGCTCAAGAGGTGCTCCAGGAATACTTCCTGCGAGGCATCAAGCGTGCCGTTATCAACGTTCACCTCACCGGCGACCTCGTGAAATTCTATGGCGTGCGCGGCACTCCTTTCTTCTTCTGGTTCTACCCCTTCGATGAGGGTCACAGCAAATATGGCCACGAAGCAATCAACGGCAAGTCGCAGGGCATAAAATTCAACGTGAAAGAGATGAAGAACATTTGCCAGCGTGCTGCCGAAGAGCTCAACGTGGTTATCTATGGCGGCGACTGCATCGTGTCGCCCGAAGGCGATATGCGCATCATCGACTTCAACGACTGGCCCAGCTTCGCTCCTTGCCGCAACGAAGCTGCGCCTCACATCGCCAAGAGCGTCATCAGCCTCATCAAGGCTCACGCATAGCATCTTCGCTCTCTCCACCACCGGCTTCTATCGTTTAGAGGCCCCTTTTCTCGCGTTGCGCTTTGCGCTTCGCCTTACTCTATGATTATCTATGGTATAAATAAATACATACTTTTTTCAATTGGTTTTTATTTTTTATCGAAATGAGTAAATTTTCTGAAATCAAGCAACAATACAAGTCGTCGCTCAAATCGATGGACACCGAAGAAACGCTCGACTTGATGTTTTATCGCCCTATTGGCTATATGTGGGCTCTGCTCTGCGCTAAGGTGGGCATCACGCCTAATGCCATAACAATAGCTTCGATTTTCCTCGGAGTGGCTGGCGGAATCCTATTCTACTTTGGCGAGCCGCAAGACTTGTGGCTCAACTATGTGGGTATGTTCCTCCTCGTGTGGGCAAATTCTTTCGACAGTGCCGACGGACAGCTCGCCCGTATGACCAAGCAATATTCACGCCTTGGCCGCATCCTCGACGGACTAAGCGGCGACTTCTGGTTTATTGCTATCTACTTCGCAATATGCTTCCGCGTGAACGAAACAAGCACTTTCTTTATGCAGCACTGGAGCGGCTGGATATGGATTATGGCTATCCTCGCCGGCGGTTGTCATGCCAAGCAGGCTGCTATGGCCGACTATTATCGCCAGTTCCACCTCTATTTCCTCAAAGGAAAGGAAGGCAGCGAGCTCGACAGCGTTGACCAGCTCGACATCGACTACGCCGCCGTACCCTGGAAAGGCCACTTCTGGAAGAAAATCACCATGATGTTCTATCGCAACTACACAGCCAATCAGGAGGTGATGACCCCGTCGATGCAGTCGCTCCGCCGCAAGCTCAAAAAAGCATTTGGCGCCGACGTTGTGCCCGAGAAATTCCGCAACGACTTCCGCCTCAAGAGTAAGCCGCTTATGAAATACACCAATATGCTTTCGTTCAACACCCGCGTAATCGCCCTCTTCATCTCGATTATCGTGCGAATGCCTTGGCTCTATTTCGCATTTGAGCTCACCGTGCTCAATCTCATGCTCATCTACATGATTCTGCGCCACGAGCACATCTGCCGCAGCTTCATCACCAAGCTCGACAACGGAGAATACAAATAAAAAAACGATACCCATAAAATGAAACATATCGACAACCTCAAAGGTGTGATTTTCGACTACGGCGGCACCATCGACAGCCGCGGAGTCCACTGGAGTGAAGTAATCTGGGACGGATATTGCGATGCTCACGTGGCAGTCACAAAGGAGCAATTCCGCGAGTGCTACGTCTTTGCCGAGCGCGAACTCGCAAAAGTGCGCCACATTCTCCCTCACCACAATTTCCACGACCTCCTGCTCATTAAAATGCGCATTGAGCTTGGCTACCTCGCACAGCAAGGCCTGCTACAAAGCGACTCCATCGAGCCTCTCGCCTCGCAAATAGCACTCTATTGCTACAATGCTGCCCGCAGCTCGGTCGAAGACGCCCGCCCCGTGCTCGAAGCTCTGCATGCACGCTACCCGATGGTGCTCGTGAGCAACTTCTACGGCAACGTGGAAAGCGTGCTCGCCGACTTCGACCTGCGCCGCTACTTCCTCGACATCATTGAGAGCGCTGTGGTGGGCGTGCGCAAGCCCGACCCTAAAATCTTCCAGCTCGGTGTAGATGCTCTCGGCTTGAAGCCCGAGGAAGTGCTCGTGATTGGCGACAGCTACAAAAAAGACATCATCCCTGCCGAATCAATCGGCTGCCACGTCGCTTGGATTAAGGGCAAAGGCTGGACCGCCGACGAAGATGCCCAAATGCACCCAAATATCATCAAGAATCTCAATGAAATTCTTGACGTAGCATTATAATCCATTAACGAAATAATTACCAAAATGGGCGGTTTTTCACAGTTGTTATATAAAACCACCCATTTTTTCTGAAATTTAACTATTGATGGGT
>JBJFEF010000078.1:0-2636 GCA_051890435.1 Muribaculaceae bacterium | reverse complement strand
GCGGCAATGTGCTACTGTGCGTTATGCCGCAGTGGGGTGGGGAGATTAGAATGGGAGGTCGTCGTTGTCGCCGGCTGCGGGTGAGAAGTCAACGGGTGGTGGGGGCACTGTACCGGGGACTCCAGCCATTGGTGCGGGCTGAGCCATAGGTGCGGGCTGAGCGGCGTTGGCGTCGATTTTTTCGGCTTTCCAACCATTGATGCTTGTGAACCAGCGACCGTTGTATTCGTGGCTGTCGATGTCGAAGCTGAGTTTCACTTGGTCGCCCACTTCGAGGGGATATTGGTTGGCGCGGTCGCCAAAGAAGCTGAAGTGGATTTTCTTGGGATATGCTTCTTGAGTTTCGAGCACATATTCTTGCTTGCTCCATTGGTTACCGGCTTTAGAGACGCCACTTTGTAGTGGCAATTTCACTATGATTTTACCTTCTGCGTCCATTTATAAATGTGTTAAAGTTTATACGTGGCTACAAAAGTAGTAAATCCTTTTTGAAAAACACGCAAAAAAGGGAAATATTTTTTTGTTGACGTGAAAACATTTATTAAGTTTTAAATTTGCAGAAATGAATGAGAAAAGGCGTATATTTGCAGATTGAAAAAGGATAATAAGAAATATGACGATAGAAAACGAATTGATAACAACGATAATTGAAGGAATACAGGAAAGGAAGGGCAAGGATATAGCGGTGGTTGACTTGAGCGCTATGGAGTATGCCACTGCGCAGGGATTTGTGATATGCTCGGGGACCTCGACGATGCATGTGTCGGCAGTAGCCGATTGCATACAGGAGTATGTTGAGAGCCATGGAGGGCAGAAGCCTTATGCGACAGATGGCTATCAAAATTCGCAATGGATAGTGCTTGACTATGGCACTGTGTATGTGCATGTGTTTATGCCAGAGACGCGTGAGCTTTATAATCTGGAGCAGCTGTGGAATGATGCGGAGATAAGGATGATTGAGAATCTTGACTGACAGTCATGGAGCTGTGGCACGCAAATTGCTAATAAAGATAAATATTGCTAATCAAAAGAAAAGAAATGGATAATAACACAAACGATAAGAACAAGAAGCAGCCGCAGGGCAAGGGGAAGATGTCGTTTAGCATCTATTGGATGTATGGCATCATAGCGATTGTGCTTTTTGGCATTTACTATGCTCAGGAAGGCTCGGTGGGCAAAGAAGTGAATTGGAGCGAGCTTGAGAACTATGCGCTGCAAGGTGGTGTGAAGAGCATTGTAGTGGATGGCAAGACGATGAAGGCAGAGCTGAACGACTCGCTTGCGAAGGTGGTGTTTGGCAAGGATGCTGTACTTGCCAATGGAGCCAAGGCATATATATCGGCGGAGGCACCCTCGCGCGACCGGGCGTCGGAGAAGATCGACCAGTGGAAAGCAGCAGGCAAATTCAATGGTCATGTGAAATATGAGGAGTCGAGTGGCTTTATGTCGTTTGTGTTCTCGTTTGGTCCGATAATTTTGCTTATTGCGCTGTGGTATTTTATCATAAAGCGAGTGTCGGGCAGCGTTGGAGGAGCTGGAGGCGTGTTCAGCGTGGGAAAATCGAAGGCGAAGCTGTTTGACAAAGACAATAACACGAATGTGACATTCAAGGATGTAGCGGGCTTGCAGGAGGCAAAGACCGAGGTTGCAGAGATAGTTGACTTCTTGAAGAATCCGCAGATATATACAGAGCTTGGCGGCAAGATACCAAAGGGGGCGTTGCTTGTGGGACCTCCGGGAACCGGAAAGACGCTTCTTGCGAAGGCTGTGGCAGGAGAGGCCAATGTGCCGTTTTTCTCGCTGTCGGGATCGGACTTTGTTGAGATGTTTGTGGGAGTGGGAGCGTCGCGAGTGCGCGACCTGTTCCGCCAGGCGAAGGAGAAGGCACCGTGCATAGTGTTTATAGATGAGATAGATGCTGTGGGACGTGCCCGCGGAAAGAATCCGAACATGGGCGCCAATGATGAGCGTGAGAGTACGCTCAACCAGCTTCTCACTGAGATGGACGGTTTTGGCACAAACAGTGGTGTGATTATTCTTGCGGCGACTAACCGTGCCGACATTCTTGACAAGGCTCTTCTGCGTGCCGGACGCTTTGATCGCCAGATATATGTGGAGCTTCCTGACTTGAACGGACGACGTGCAATATTTAATGTGCATCTTGCAAAGATAAAGAAGGATGAGAGTGTGGATGTGGATTTGCTTGCGCGCCAGACGCCGGGCTTCTCGGGAGCCGACATTGCCAATGTGTGCAATGAGGCTGCGCTGATTGCGGCACGCCACAAGAAGAAGATAGTGCAACGCCAGGACTTTATGGATGCGATTGATCGCATCATTGGTGGCCTTGAGAAGAAGACTAAGATAACGACGATGGAGGAACGCCGCTCGATAGCGGTGCACGAAGGAGGTCACGCCGTGGTGAGCTGGCACTTGCAATATGCCGACCCGCTTGTGAAGGTGACGATAGTTCCGCGAGGCAATGCTCTTGGAGCGGCACACTATCTGCCCGAGGAGCGACAGATAATGCCTACACAGGCGCTTCTCGACAAATTGTGTTCGCTACTTGGCGGACGTGCTGCCGAGGAGAAATTCATGGGGTGCATATCGACAGGCGCGATGAACGACCTGGAGCGAGC
>JBJFEF010000077.1:0-2647 GCA_051890435.1 Muribaculaceae bacterium | reverse complement strand
ACGGCGAGGAAGAAGCGGTCGCGCAGGGCGTCCATTGAGTTCTCGTAGAAAGGCTGGAGCTTCATTGTTCCGCACTTGTGGGCATTGAAGTCGCTACGGTCGTCGGTGGTCATGAGGTTGTCGGTGAAAGCTTTCCAGAAGTTGGAATTGCTGCTCTTGCCGAATGATTCGATAAGTTTCATCGTAACTTCGCCACGCTTACCGAGCTTTGTGAATTCAGCCAGCCATGGCGCGAGTTCGCGAAGCAGTAGCGGGTTGTTGCAGTGTTTGCGCATAGTTTCCTCCACGCCCTGAATCTTCACAAACTCATCGCGCAATGCGCTGAACTGAGCCGGGGTGTAGTTGTCGAGTGAGAAGGTTGAGGTTTCCCACGACTCGTCGCGGCGATAGCCGGTCTCGGTGTCGCAGGAGTGGATGGCAAAAGTGCGGTAGGCGTCACGCGCCTCGGGGGTAAGCTCGGTGATACCGCGCTCCCAGTTGTCGATGGGGTTGTAGGCAGATGTGTTCCAACAATAGTCGGCAACGCCATAGAGTGCGAGCTTCGAGGCTTCGCCGTGCTCCATGGGGTTGCTCACCAGTCCGCAGAGGTTGGCGGCGGTGAGAGATTTTTCAAGGCCGTAGGTGGGCCCCTGCATGATGATGTGGCGGGCATAGTCGGTCACGGGGAAGTTCCACCAGTAGTAAGCCGGGCGCTTGATGCGTGAATTTACCCAGTCGAGAGTTTCCTTGGTGAGGTTGCTGCACACCACGTCGCCTGTCCAGAACACTTTGATTGAAGGGTGAAGTGATTTGCCATAGATGGCGAGCGGACCATTGTCGTCGGGGTTAGCCCAAAGACGGGAATAGTCGGTGGGGCAGACGGTGAGAGGAGCCACATCGGAGTGAGCTTCTACAAACTCGCGGTGAAGGCGGTTGAGGAGCTCCACTTGCTTCACGGGATTGGTGCCTTCGCCCGAGATGTCGTCGAAGAAGAGGGCGAAAGATCGCACTCCGAGGTCGTACATCAGGTTGAGCTTGTGGAGGAGGTTGCCGTAGTCCTCCTCATTCCACTTAATGTCCTTTCCCGGGTGTATTGCCCACACGAAATCGACATAGTTTCGACGGCACGCCTGCACGAGGTCGCAAATTTGGCGAGCTTCCTTCTCGGGATAAGGCAAGCGCCAGTTGGGGCTGCTGTGATAGGGGTCGTCCTTCGGGCCGTAGAGGTAGGTGCATAGCTTGTGGCGGCCATAGAAGTCGATGAGCGAGAGGCGCACTTCGTGCGACCATGGAGCACCATAGAAGCCCTCTACCACGCCACGGTCGGGGAGAGAGGGAAAGTCGTTGATAGAGAGGAACGGGATTGTACCGCCCTTTGCCACAGGAGATTCCATAATCTGAGCGAGCGACTGGAGACCGTAGAAGGCGCCGCGCTCGTCGAAGCCGGTGATGGTGATGCCCTTGTTGTCGATAACGAGGCTGTAGGCACCGCTCAGCTCCTTCACGCCAGCCTTCGTGGCAATTTTGGCACCGAAGTCGATGGTGAGTTTCGGTCCTTTAGCGTTGAGCTTGATGCCGCTTGCGGCAAGGCGCCCTAAAGAGGAGGCAAACTTGCCTTGTGCATCAGCGGGGCAAACGCCTTGCGATGCATCGAGCTTGCCGCCATCGGCATTGATTGATAGCGACTGCGGTGTGGGATTGATAATCAGTCTGTTGTGATTGACGATGTGCCCGTCAACGGGGATTACGTCTTGCTTCTCCGAGCGCTGCGACGCGAGGTCGAAATCATCGGCTGAAGCCGGCGAAGAAGCGCAAAGAGCAGCTACAAAGGCAGCAAAGAAAAGGCGGTTGAAACGTTTCATAATAATTTTGGTAATAGGGTAAAAATGGTTGGTTGTTTTTTTGTGGGGAAAGTTACGAATAATCCCACACATCACCAAGCATTTACCTTTTTTTATCACCAAAAATATTAATTGTTGAAGCGTGAAATGCGCATAGTAGTGTCAGTGGTTTCGCTGTCGGATGTGCCGTTAATGGCGACAAATGCCTGAAGTTTCTCACTGTCGTCGGCAGTAACAGGGAAAAAAGAGTTTCGCACAGTGCAGTCGTTGACTCTTGAAATCGTAAAGCCACAATTTTTGTCGGAGAATGTGTTGCTTGAGTCCCAGTCAAGGACAGTGACGGTGGGGAAAGTGGTGCACCACACGGTGATTTGTTCAGCAAGATGCAAAAGAATACTTAAAACCTTTTGCGCTCATATGTCGAAAAATTTCGTAAATTTGCACTTGAAAAACAAATGCTTCAGAATCTGATGGCAAAAATAATCGTTCAAAATACTAATATTACAATTATATCGGTTAATGGAGATGACTATTTCTCATTGACAGATTTGGCTCGCCACAAGAGCGACGAACCTAATGCAGTGATTGCCAATTGGATGCGCAATCGTAATACAATTGAATATCTCGGCATTTGGGAACAATTATATAATCCGGATTTTAAACCCACCGAATTCGAGGGGTTTAGAATGCAAGCCGGTCTTAATGCATTCACCCTTTCTCCGAAGAAATGGATTGAAGCAACAGGGGCAATAGGAATCGTTGCCAAATCGGGCCGTTATGGAGGCACATACGCTCACAAGGATATTGCTTTCAAGTTCGCAAGTTGG
>JBJFEF010000076.1:0-9719 GCA_051890435.1 Muribaculaceae bacterium | reverse complement strand
CACGACTAAAAAGAATATTTCACGACGTGATAAAGATAAAAAGACTATATTTGTTTGTATTGCAGACGTTTTTGCCATTATTCCTAATGACATTCTTCATCTGTCTTTTTATTGTGCTCATGCAATTTTTGTGGCGATATATAAATGACCTTGTTGGTAAGGGTCTTGACATCGCTGTGATTGGTGAGCTTTTCTGCTATGCAGCACTCTCTATGGTGCCAATGGCGTTGCCACTTTCAATCCTTCTTGCATCGCTGATGGCATTTGGAAATCTCGGCGAGCATTTTGAACTCACGGCAATGAAGTCGTCGGGCGTATCGCTGTTAAAAGTGATGAGCCCTCTCATAGTGTTTCTTGCATTTGTCTCGGTGGGTGCATTCTTCTTTCAAAATGATGTGTTGCCCAAGTCGCAGGTGAAGATGTGGAGCTTGCTTTTCTCAATGCGTCAGAAGTCACCCGAACTCGATATTCCCGAAGAAGCTTTCTACGACCAAATTCAAGGCTATAACATCTACGTGAAAAAGAAAAACCGCAACACTGGCATGATGTACGACATGATGATATATGACGTGTCAAGTGGTTACGGCTATGCTAATGTGATTCTTGCCGATTCGGGAAAAATGAGTTTCACCGACGATAAAAAATACCTTTTTCTGCAGTTGATGCACGGCGAGTCGTTTGAAGACTTGAAAGACGATCGCCCCAATCGAGGCAACCAGGGAATGCTTTATCGTCGCGAATCGTTCAGCGAAAAAGAGATACTCATTCCATTTGACGCCAACTTCAACCGTATGGGCGACGAAACCATGCGCAACCAGTATATTGGGAAAAACCTCAAGGAGCTTAACCACACAATCGACTCGGTGAAAGTGCGCATCGACTCTCTTGGCGATGAATTTACACACAGCCTTCGAAGCGAGCAAGTGTGCGGACTGCCACAGCGTCGTGTGGTGTATGAAGACGGTGAGCGCAAAGAGGAGGGTATTCTTCAAGTGGAGATGCAGCGCCCCATCGATATGGACTCGGTATTCGCTTCATCCACCCCGCTACAAAAGCGCAACACTGTGGAAAATGCCAAGAACAAGGCTACGCGCGTCAAGCAAAATATGGAATTCCGTGCCTATACCATTGAGGACATTAGTGAGACTATGCGTCGCCACCAGATAGAGCTGATGAAGAAGTTCACACTGTCGTTTGCGTGCCTCATTTTCTTCTTCATCGGTGCTCCACTTGGAGCGATTATCCGCAAGGGCGGACTTGGAATGCCCATTGTGGTGTCGGTGCTTCTGTTTATCGTCTATTACATCATCGACAACTCGGGCTATAAACTTGCCCGCGACGGTCGCTGGGCTGTGTGGGAAGGCATTTGGCTTAGTTCGGAAGTGCTGTTGCCCCTTGGCATCTTCCTCACCTACAAAGCAATCAACGACTCAGCCGTGTTTAATCCCGATGCCTATCGCAACTTCTTCCGCCGCATCGTTGGAGCACAGCAGGTGCGCAACATCGTGATGAAAGAGGTGATTATGGACGACGTCATCGTTGCCGATGCAAAGGACATGATTGCCGAGCTGAAAGTTTGTGTGGAGAATTTCCTCAACGCAAATGGAAAGCGACAAGGCTATCTGAAATATTGGACCCGAGGTTACAATCATGACGAAATCAACACTATCATAACCAAGATGGAGAGCGTTGTGGAATATCTCGAAAACTCACGCTCACAGCTCGTGATTAACAAAGTGATGGATTTCCCTTGCTTGCGAAGCCTCTTCTTCTACTACCCTGTGAGCAACGCAAAAGTGGGAATTGCCATTGCTGCGATACTCCCCATTGGTCTTATAGGTTACTTCATTGGAGTGAAATGCCAAAATGGATTGAAGCAAGACCTGAAAACTTCTATCAAGGTGTGTGACGAATTGATGGCAATTCTTGATAAAGACATTCAGGACAAATAACGAAATAAGAAACAGTTTTTACCATATAAGAATCAACTTATGTACGAAGAAATAAAATTAAATACAATCGAAGAAGCGGTAGAGCAATTCCGCAAAGGCGATTTTGTGATAGTGGTGGATGATGAAGACCGCGAAAACGAGGGCGATTTCATCATTGCTGCCGAGAAAATCACCGAGGAGAAGGTGAACTTCATGCTTCGTGAGGGTCGTGGTGTGCTTTGCGCTCCTATCACAGCCAAGCGTTGCCATGAGCTCGACCTTAATATGCAGGTGGAGGAAAACACCTCGATGCTTGGCACTCCGTTCACCGTGACAGTAGATTTGCTCGAAGGCTGCACCACCGGCGTGTCGATGCACGACCGTGCCATGACTATACGCGCACTTGCCGACCCCAATCTGAAGCCGTCCGACCTTGGACGTCCTGGCCATGTGAATCCTCTCCGTGCCCAAGATCGTGGTGTGCTTGTGCGTGCCGGACACACCGAGGCAGCAGTAGATCTCACACGCCTTGCAGGTCTTTATCCTGCGGCAGCTCTCATTGAGATTATCAATGAAGACGGAACAATGGCACGCTTGCCTCAGCTCACAGTGATAGCCAAGAAATTCGGCTTCCCGATTATTTCAATCAAGGACCTTATTGCCTACCGACTGCGCACAGAAAATGTGGTAGAAGCCGGCGACGAAGTGGATATGCCTACGGCATACGGACACTTCAAGCTCATTCCTTTCCGCGAGATGTCAACAGGGCTTGAGCACATAGCCCTCATCAAAGGTGAGTGGAAAGCCGATGAGCCTATTCTCGTGCGTGTGCACTCATCGTGCGCTACGGGCGACATCTTCGGCTCGATGCGTTGCGAGTGTGGCGAACAACTGCACTTGGCTATGAAGGAAATAGAGAAAGCCGGAAAGGGCGTTGTGGTATATATGAATCAGGAAGGACGCGGAATAGGACTTATGAACAAGATTCGTGCCTACAAGCTCCAGGAGAATGGCTATGACACAGTAGAGGCAAATCTCCACCTCGGCTTCAAGGCTGACGAGCGCGACTATGGAGTGGGAGCAAACATCCTCCGCCAACTTGGCGTTACAAAGATGCGTCTGCTCACCAACAACCCGGTGAAGAGGGTGGGATTACAGAGCTACGGACTTGAAGTGGTAGAGAATGTTCCCATTGAGGTAACACCCAATGAATACAATCGCTACTATATGCACACAAAGAAAGTGCGCATGGGTCACGACCTCCACAAAGTAGATTAAAAAAGATATTATTGACAAAAACGCCCTGACACATCATTGAATGTTGCAGGGCGTTTTTGTCATTTATAACTGCGTGGCGAGGGATTCGGCGCATCGCTCGCCGTCGATTGCTGCCGATACAATTCCTCCTGCATATCCGGCACCTTCTCCGCATGGATAGAGACCGTTGATTTCGATGTGGTGCATTTCAAGTGGGAGGCGTGGGATTCTCACCGGTGAAGATGTGCGCGTTTCCACACCAATTATGATGGCTTCGTTGGTGAGGAATCCTCGGGCATAGCGCCCAAACACTTCAAATCCTTTGCGCAGGCGAATGCTAATGAAGCGCGGAAGCCACTTGTCGAGGCGTGAGGGCTGTATTCCGGGAGCGTATGACGTGCGTGGCAAATCTTTCGATTCTTTTCCGCCGACAAAGTCGAGCATTCGCTGTGCACCTGCACGCTGAGTGCTTCCGGCGGCATCAAAACATTTCTTTTCGAGATCTTCCTGAAAGTGCATCACACAAAGCGGATCGTTGGCATCGTAGTGGGTGAGATCTTCGGGGCGAACTTCAACCACCATTCCCGAATTTGCCCACTTTGTACCACGATTAGACGGACTCATTCCGTTGACAACAAGTTGATTTGGTCCGCTTGCTGCCGGAACAATAAAACCTCCCGGGCACATGCAGAAAGAATAAACGCCGCGACCATCCACTTGCGTCACAAAGCTGTACTCGGCAGCCGGGAGGTATTCTCCACGTCCTGCCGCAGAGTGGTATTGAATTTGGTCGATAAGATGCTGTGGATGCTCAAGACGAACTCCTACTGCAATTCCCTTCGGCTCTATTTTCACATTCTCTGCTTTGAGCATGCGATATACGTCGCGAGCCGAGTGACCGGTAGCGAGAATCACAGGTCCTGCGAAGCGGCTTCCATCGGCACACACCACTCCTGTTGCCTGGTTATCGGCAATGATAAGCTCCGTTACTCGCGTCTGGAAATGCACTTCTCCTCCGCAATTGATAATGGTGTTTCGGATATTTTCAATCACATGCGGCAACTTATCGGTACCTATGTGGGGGTGAGCATCAACGAGAATATCCTCAGATGCTCCATGCTGGTGCAAAATGGCAAGAATGCGATCGACCGAACCTCGCTTTTTGCTTCGGGTGTAGAGCTTTCCGTCGGAGTAAGCACCGGCGCCACCCTCACCGAAGCAGTAGTTGGAGTTTTCATCAACAATTCCTTCACGCGAAATACGGGCAAGGTCTTTGCGGCGCTCATTCACATCTTTTCCACGTTCGAGCACAATAGGCTTTATTCCAAGCTCAATGAGACGCAGAGCAGCAAAAAGTCCACCGGGTCCTGCTCCCACAACAATTGCTTGCCGAGAGCCATCCACCGGCTTATAGTCGATGGGGGTGATAAGAGAGGTAGATTGCGGCTCCTCACCAATGTAAACACGCACCTTCAGATTTACCATCACTTGACGCTGTCGGGCATCGATTGAGCGTTTCACAATCTTAACGAAAGTGACGTCATCGACTGATATGTTTTCTTGCTGCGCAATGAATTGGCGGAGCAAGCTGTCGGTGCAGGCTGTCTTGGGATTTACCCTAAGTTGGAGTTCTAAAATTGCCATAATTGAAAATTTCTGCTTATTGCGGCACAAAGTTACTGAAAATCGCTGATAATTCATTAATTTTGCACCACGAAACAAAAACTTCAACCTGACAACAATGGATAAGAAACATATTGGAGCACTCTTCGACCTCGATGGAGTGGTGATAGATACCGAAGGCGTATATAGCCGTTTTTGGGAAGATATTGAAAAGCAGTACCCCACAGGAATACCCAATTTTGCGGTGAAAATCAAAGGGACCAACCTCAATTCCATCATGAGCCACTACACCGACCAGGCGGCAAAAGAGGCTGTGCTGAAGGCTCTTGCCGAGTTTGAACGCACTATGGTGTATGAAATATTCCCCGAGGCAGAGCGATTGCTGAAAGAGCTGCGAGCAGCCGGAGTACCATGCGCCATGGTGACGAGCAGTGGCGAGATGAAACTGCGCCGACTTTTTGCGCAGCACCCGCACCTGAAGGGATATTTCGATGCCATAGTGTCGGGAGAAATGGTAAAGCATTCAAAGCCACACCCTGAATGCTTTGAGAAAGGAGCAGAAATGATAGGCTGCGAGCCAAAGAATTGCGTAGTGTTTGAAGATTCATTGCTTGGCGTAGAGTCGGGCAAGGCAGCAGGAGCAAAAGTGGTAGCACTTCCCACCACATTCCCCGACACAATCCGCACCACAGCAGCCGACCTCTTCATCGACACATTCGCCAACTTCACAGTGGCAGATTTCCGCTCGCTTCTGACGAAATAAAATCTACTAATCAATGCCGATTATAGGCAAGTCTTTGTCGGAAAGTCGGTCGAAATCGGAACGGAATAGTTTGTCTTGAATGATTCGATACTTCTCAAATTCAGATTCAGCAAACGCCTTTGCACACTCGGCAGAAACTTTACCGGCATTGTACAGAATTGAATCACCTCCAGCCTCGAGGATAATGTCGATGCGTTTTGCCCAATCCTCCATAGTCATCGGGATATGACGCTTAGCCATGCGCTCAGCCATATCAAGCACACTGTTAACGAGTCGCCCCATATCTTCAAGCTCTACACCCTTGAGATAATTCTTTGCAATGCTGACATCTGTTTTCACAATCTTGCCTTCGGGAGCATTTTCCCATGTGGTAAGACCCATGTGTTCTTTCTCAGCATTGGCTCGTTCAACGATAAGTTCGGCAGCGGTATGACCGTGAACTGCATAGTGCATCTTATTTTGCACTTTTTTGAAGAATATGCGAGTGGTGGGAGCATCTTTGTTGTAGTCGATAGCAGTAGCGTAAATATCGGTTAGTTTTTGGTAAAAGCGGCGCTCACTGAGGCGAATCTCTCTAATTTCTGCCAGCAGATGCTCAAAGTAATCTTCACCAATAAAAGAGCCATTCTCCATACGCTTCTTGTCAACAATATAACCGCGAATGGCAAACTGACGAATCACATTTGTGCACCATTGGCGGAATTGGGTGGCGCGAATGGAATTGACACGATAACCGACTGAGATAATGGCATCGAGATTGTAGAACTTAGTCAGGTAATTTTTTCCATCAGCTGCAGTAGCCGAGATTTTCTCGGTAACTGAATATTCGATAAGCTCTCCACTTTTGAATATATTTTTCAGGTGCAAACCAATGTTATCAGTTGAACAATCAAAGAGTTCTGACATTGCTTTTTGGGTTGCCCATACGGTTTCGTCTTTGTAGAGAACCTGTATGCCATCTTCCTTTCCAGTGGCTACGAATGTGAGGAACTCAGCTGTGCTGTTTCTTATTTCAAATTTCTTTACCATTGTCGGTGTATCAGTCGTTTCTATATACAAAAGTAATAAAAAAATACCGAAAATGCAAGGGAAAAAGTTACCCCATACAGCCAGTACGTCAGGAACTAACTGTATGGGATTAAACATTACCGTGCCACGCCAAAGCACTGCTCGTTTTATTCTCCAGGCATTGCGCTACTTGCCAGGAAGGGTGGTTAGCAGGCTTTGAAGCTCATGTCGAGGCCTTTGACGGAGTGGGTGAGTGCTCCTACCGAGATATAGTCAACACCACACTCGCCATACTGGCGAAGAGTTGCGAAGGTGATTCCACCCGATGACTCTGTTTCAAACTTGCCGTCGATGAACTGTACAGCCTCACGAGTGAGGGCAGGGGTGAAGTTGTCGAGCATAATGCGGTCAACACCACCAATCTCCATCACTTGGCGAAGTTCGTCGAGGTTACGTACTTCAATCTCAATCTTGAGTGAAGGATTGTTGGCTTTGACATATTCCTGAGCCTTGCGAATGGCATTGGCAATGCCACCGGCAAAATCCACATGGTTATCCTTGAGGAGAATCATATCGAACAGTCCGATACGGTGATTTACGCCTCCGCCAATCTTCACAGCTTCTTTCTCGAGCATACGCATGCCGGGAGTGGTCTTGCGGGTATCGAGCACGCGAGTCTTCAAGCCTTTCAGCTCAGCCATATACTTGGCGGTGACGGTGGCAATTCCACTCATGCGCTGCATGATGTTGAGCATAGTGCGCTCGGTCTGCAGCAATGACTGCACACGGCCTTCAACGACAAATGCAATATCTCCGGGCTTCACATGAGCGCCATCGTGAATGAACACAGTGGGTTTCAATTCGGGGTCGAATTTCTTGAACACCTTCATGGCAATATCCACACCGGCAAGGATTCCTTCTTCTTTCACAATAAGCTGTGATTTGCCCATTTCATCGGCAGGGATGCAGCAAAGAGTGGTGCAATCGCCGTCGCCAATATCCTCGGCAAAAGCCAAGTCGAGCAATTCATCAATAAGTTGGTCTTTAGTCTTCATAATTTTATCGTAGTTTTCAATTATTGTCGATTAATGATGCAAAATTACAACAAATTTCATTACACACGCCAAGAATGACGGGATTATTCGTGATGATAAGGCTCGTGATTGATGATAGTCATAGCCCGATAGAGCTGTTCGGTGAAAATAAGACGTATCATTTCGTGGGAGAATGTCATTTTTGATAGCGACAGCTTCTCGTTGGCACGAGCGTAAACATCATCGGAGAAACCATAGGGACCACCTACCACAAACACTAATCTACGAGGCACTGAAGCCATTTTCTTCTCGATGTAGCGGGAAAACTCCATTGAGGTGTATTCTCGACCGTGCTCGTCGAGCAGCACCACATAGTCGCTTGCATCGAGCGCAGCAAGAATATTCACACCTTCCTGCTGCTTTTGCTGCTTTTCGGTGAGGTTTTTGGTGTTCTTTGCATCGCTGATATATTGAATATCAAAGTTGACATAGTGTGACAAACGGCGAGTATATTCATCGATACCCGTGTTGAGAAACGATTTGCCTATTTTACCTACAACTGCAAGGGTAATTTTCATAGTTCTTCGTTATTTGGTTTATCAATCAGTATGGGTGATTCTATTTGAGGAATATCATCCACGTCGAGCAATTGTGGCAGAGGGTTTTTGTCGTTCTGTTTTGCGCCAAGACGGATAAGCTTGTTGGCAGTGGTGTTGATGCTGGTTCCGCCATCGGTGATCTTGTTGCGACCACTTTCATAGGCATCTGTAACCTTTTTCAGGGCTTTACCCATTGCCTCATATTCTTTCCAGAATTGACCCACACGATTAAGCATTTCATTTGCAAGCTCAAACACACGCTCATGATTCTGAGCCTGGGCAATTTGGGTCCAGGTGAGGTTGATAATTCTGAGAGCGGCAAAAAGAGTTTGCTCATCGGCGATATACACGTTCTTCTCCATAGCCCGACGCCACAAGTCGGGCTGTGCATTTAGTGCAGTCCATAAGGCGCCTGTATTTGGGACGAACATAATCACATAGTCCATCTTTACCTTAGGAGCCTTGATATACGACGAATAATCCTTAGTGGAGAGTTCCTTTACATGCTTGGTGATGCTGTCGAGATGGAGTTTCAAGAAGCGCTGGCGATCGTCGTCGGTTTCAGCATTCACATAGTCGATGAATGCGGTGAGCGACACTTTAGAGTCGATAATAACATCGCGGCGCTGGTCGAGATGCAGAATCACATCCGGGCGAAGCATAGAGCCTTCAACCGATTTCACCACAGTGCCCGAAGCATCTTTAATTGTAGCCTGAGTGTCGTAGTGTATGCCCTTAGTGAGTCCTTGCGACTGCAGCAACTCGTCGAGCACCGTTTCGCCCCAGTCACCTTGCACTTTTGAGCCATGCTTAAACACGCGAGCCAGCTCCTCGGCACTGCGCTGTGCAGCTTCCGACTGACGCATCATGTGCTTGATATTAGCCTCCATGGCACTACCGAGCGAGGTCTGCTTCTCAGTACTCTCCTCCATGGCCTTTTTCATCTTGTCGATGGTTTCACGCAGAGGAGTTACGATTTGCCCGATGTTGGTAGTGCTCGCTTCAGCAAATTCCTTCTGGCGCTCTTTGAGCATTGCTTCAGTAGCGACTTTCATCTGCGCTTCAACCTTGGCAATAGTTTCATCGAAGCGCTTCTGCATAGCATCAACAGCCTCCTTGTGGCGCTTTTCTTGCTCGGCAATGGCATCACGGTGATTTCTTTCTTGAGCATCAATCGACTCACCGTGTGCTTTCTCCTTCTCGGCAATGAGCCGCTCAAAGTTCAGCTTCTGTTCACTGAGCTTCATTTGCATATCGGCTTTAGAAGATTCATTTAGCTTTTCAAGGTCGGCTTTCAGTTCCTCGCACTTGATTTGCATTGAGTCGCGCTCATAACCGATTTTGTCGCGCTCGGAGGTGATTTGAGAAAGCTGTGAAGACAAATTGCCTAATTTGCCGGTTAATTCAGCAATAGAAACCTTATTGGATTCTATATCATTTTGCAACATCTCATTTTTCGCAGAAATGGCACCAATTTTCGATTTGCCTATTAGCCAACCAATTG
>JBJFEF010000075.1:0-9750 GCA_051890435.1 Muribaculaceae bacterium | reverse complement strand
GCCAATTTCCTTGTGGTCCCCGACACGCTCTCAGCCCTTCACGCCATTGCCACCTACCACCGCCGTCGTTTCCGCATCCCGGTTATCGGCATCACCGGCAGCCGTGGCAAGACGTCGGTGAAGGAATGGCTCTATCAGCTGCTGAAGGACGACTACCGCATTGTGCGCAGCCCGCGTAGCTTCAACAGCAAAATCGGTGTGCCTCTCTCGCTCTGGGAAATCGACGAGAACACTTCGCTTGCCATCATCGAAGCCGGAATTTCGCTCCCCGGCGAGATGGCTACGCTCCAGGCTATGATTCGCCCTACCATTGGCGTGTTCACCTGCCTCGGACGTGAGCACAGCGAGGGTTTCCCTTCGAAGGCTCTAAAGGCGCAAGAGAAGGCTTCGCTCTTCACCGCCTGCGACTGCATCGTCTATAACCACGACGATGACGTCATCGCCTCTACCATGGAGCCTATCACATCGATTGCACAGGATATTTCGTGGTCGCGCACCGACCCCGAGGCTCCGCTGTTTATCTCCGACGTCGATAAGCACGACCAGTGCACCCACATTTCCTACACATATATGGGCATTCCCTCTGAGCTCGACCTGCCCTTCGTCGATGATGCCGACATTGGCAACGCCGTGTGCTGCCTTGCCGTGATTGCCTACCTCGGGCTAAGCCCCGAGACAATTGCCGAGCGAATGGCTCACCTCACTCGCGTGGGAACGCGCCTCAATGTGATTGAGGGCGTCAATGACTGCCTCGTAATTGCCGACAGCTACACCAGCGACTTCAATTCGCTTGCTCCGGCGCTCGATTTCGTCTCACGCCGCTCCACTCCCATGACGTCAACCACCGTGATTCTCTCCGACGTGATGCACGAGGCTATGCCCACCGATGCCGTCTATGAGCACGTTGCCGAGCTGCTCGCGCACAAGAACGTGAGCCGCATCATAGGCGTGGGTAAGGAGATTATGGAATATTCCTACCTCTTCGACACCGATGCACGCTTCTTCCTTACCACCGACGAGCTACTTGCCGACATGTCGCCCAGCGACTTCGAGAATGAGCTTATCCTCGTGAAGGGAGCGCCCGAGTTCCACTTCAACCGCATCACCGATATGCTCGAAGCAAAGCAGCACCAGACGGTGCTCGAAGTGAATCTCGACGCCATAGTGCACAATTATAATTTCTTCCGCTCGCGCATCACTCCGCCATGCCGCATAGTGTGCATGGTGAAGGCTTCGGGCTATGGTGCCGGCTCTTACGAGCTTGCCAAGACGCTCCAGGACGCCGGAGCCGCCTATCTCGCCGTGGCTGTTCACGACGAAGGCGTGGACTTGCGCAAAGCCGGAATCTCTATGCCAATCATGGTGCTCAATCCCAGCGTGGTCAACTACAAAGCCATGTTCTCCTACCGACTGGAGCCTGAGGTGTTCAGCATCGAGGCTTGCCAAATGCTAATCCACGAGGCTGAAAAATATGGCATCACCGACTATCCCGTGCACATCAAGCTCGACACCGGTATGCACCGCCTGGGCTTCATCAAGGAGCAGCTACCCGAACTCGTGAAGCTCCTTCGCTCGCAGGATGCCATAAAGCCCGTCACAGTGTTCTCGCACCTCTGCGTTGCCGACGAGCCGGAGCAGGACGCCTACACACGCGAGCAGTTCAGATACTTCGATGAGTGTTGCGAAATTCTGCAAAGCGGCTTCAACCACCACATAAAGCGCCACATCCTCAACACCACCGGAATCGTGCGCTTCCCCGAGCAGCAGCACGACCTCGTGCGCCTCGGCATAGGACTCTACGGCATCTCCACCACCAGCGATGGCTCAGAGAGCACACTCAAACCGGTTTCATCGCTCCACACGGTGATTATCTCCATCAAGGAGTGGCAAGCCGGAACCACCATAGGCTATGGCCGCCACGGAGTGCTTCAACGCGACTCGCGCATCGCCACAATACCCGTGGGATATGCCGACGGCATCGACCGCCACTTCGGCAACGGCAACATAGCCATGTGGGTCAATGGCCAACGGTGCCCTACCGTGGGCAACATCTGTATGGACGTGTGCATGATTGATGTCACCGACGCACCCTGCAAGGTGGGCGACCAAGTGGAGATTTTCGGGCAGCACATTCCGGTGGAGGAACTTGCCGCCGTGCGTGGCACCATCCCCTACGAGATACTCACCTCCATCTCCAGCCGCGTGAAGCGCGTCTATTTCCGCGAATAACCCCAAAGTGCTCCCGTAGCACATTGAATCCCCCTCTCCGCTCTCCGCTCTCCACTCTCCACTCTCCACTCTTACCTCTTACCTCTCCACTCTTACCTAATTATGCAGCAAATCACCCCAAAGAACGACGACGAGCGATTCATGCTCGCAGCCCTCGACGAAGCCCGCGTTGCCGCCGAGCGCGACGAGGTGCCCATTGGCGCCGTGGTGGTGTGCAAAGGCCGCATCATCGCTCGCGCACACAATCTCACCGAAGCCCTCACCGATGTCACCGCACACGCCGAAATGCAAGCCATCACCTCGGCTGCCGCCTACCTCGGCGGAAAATATCTCACCGACTGCACACTCTACGTCACCGTGGAGCCGTGCCTCATGTGCGCCGGTGCACTCGGCTGGAGCCAGATTGCACGAGTAGTATATGGCGCTGCCGACGACAAGCGCGGCTATCACACTTTTTGCTCAGCCCCATTCCACAAGAAGACGCAAGTCACCGCCGGTGTGCTCGAAGCCGAGTGCGCACAGCTCATCACCGACTTCTTCCGCCGCAAGCGCTAATCGCTACCGCCATATTCAAGTAGCCGAATTTTGCGTTTTCCGCGATTTTCACTACTTTTGCATCTGAATAGCTATTTTTATCACTACAATGACTCTCACGCGACCTAAAATCCTCATCATCTACACCGGCGGCACAATCGGAATGATTGAAAACCCGGTGACCCATGCGTTGCAGCCTTTCGACTTCACGCATCTCATCGACAATGTGCCGAAAATCAAGATGCTCGATTTTGAAATCCACAACATCCAGTTCAATCCTCCCATCGACAGCGCGGCTATGGGACCTTCGCACTGGAGCGACATGGCGGCTGCCATTGAGGACAATTACGACAATTTCGATGGCTTCGTGGTGCTCCACGGCACCGACACCATGGCATTCACCGCATCGGCGCTGAGTTTCATGCTCGAAAACCTCCACAAGCCGGTAATCATCACCGGTTCGCAGCTCCCCATCGGCGAGGTGCGTACCGACGGTGAGGAAAACCTTATCACAGCACTCCAGGTGGCTGCCTCGCGCGACAAGAACGGCGACCCCATGGTGCAGGAGGTGGCTATACTCTTTGAGAACTATCTGTGGCGCGGCAACCGCAGCACCAAGATGAGCGCCGACAACTTCAATGCCTTCAAGAGCAACAACTATCCGCCTCTCGCCAAAATAGGACTCGACATACACTACAATGAGGATGCTCTCTATCGTGTCCCCTCGAAGCGACCGCTCAAGGTGCGCTACAACATGGACCCCAATGTGATGTTTATCAACCTCTATCCCGGAATCCCCGAGAGCACACTCCGATACCTCCTTCACACCCCCGACCTCAAAGGCATTGTGCTGAAGACCTTCGGTGCCGGAAACGGTCCTATGGAGTCGTGGTTCACCGGTGCCATTCGTGAGGCTGTGGAGCGCGGAATTGTGATTCTCAACGTCACACAGTGTGTCAACGGTGGCGTGCACTCCACTCTCTACGACACCGGAAACGGGCTCGCCCGCGCCGGCGTAGTGAGCGGCCACGACATCACCAGCGAGGCGGCTATCACCAAGATGATGTACCTCTTCGGCATGGGATTGCCCTCCGAAACTGTGAAGAAATACCTTTGCTACTCTCTTTGCGGCGAGGTTACCATTTAATTTTCCTTTTTTGCGAAATGGACTTTAGGATTTTTGCCCCCGAAAAAATAGAGATGGAGGTTGACTTGCCTGCATCGAAAAGCATAAGCAACCGAATGCTCATTCTCAACGCCCTCTGCGGTGGTGAGCTTCACAATGTTGCCCGCTGCGACGACACCGATGCCATGCAGCGTGCCCTTGCCACCGACGCCACATCACAGCGCACGGCAGGTGACCGGCCCACCACCATCAACATAGGCGCTGCCGGAACTGCAATGCGGTTTCTCACTGCCTACTATGCCACACTCGAAGGCAGCGAGGTGATTCTCGACGGCACGGAGCGCATGCGCCACCGTCCTATCGCCCTACTCGTAGATGCACTGCGACGTTGCGGTGCCGACATAGAATATGCCGGCGAAGAAGGCTTTCCCCCACTCCACATCACCGGGCGCCGCCTCTCGGCATCTCACATCGAGATTGCCGGCAACGTGAGTTCGCAATACATCTCAGCACTACTCATGGTGGCACCGCTCATGGGATGTCGCACCGTCACCCTCACAGGCGAAATAATTTCGCTACCCTACATCACCATGACGCTCACCCTCATGCGCCTTATGGGCGTGGATTGCACCATGTGCGGCAACACCATCACCATTCCTGCCGGAGCACACTATGTGCCCTGCAACTTCACCGTTGAGAGCGACTGGAGCGCAGCAAGCTACTGGCTCGAATTGCAAGCCCTCCTGCCCAAGTCGCACATAGCGCTCAAAGGCTTGCACGCCGACAGCGCCCAGGGCGACTCGGCAGTGGCAGAAATCTTCAGCCAAATGGGCATCACAGCCACAATCACCCCCACAGTGACGCACCTCACCGCCCCCGAGCCACAGCGCCCACACCCTCTCCACTCTCCACTCTCCACTCTCCACTCTCCACTCTCACCTCTTACCTCTTGCCCCTCCTCTCTTACCTCTCACCCCACACCTCTTACCTCTTACCCCTTACCTCTTACCTTAGACCTCAAAGAAACCCCCGACCTGGCACAGACAATCGTTGTCACTGCTTGCCTCCTCGGGCATCACTTCCATATCTCAGGCTTGCAGACGCTCCGAATCAAGGAAACCGACCGCATCGACGCGCTCTGCACACAGTTGCGCCGCCTCGGCTACGTCATAACCGCCGGCGACGACTTCTCGCTCTCATGGAACGGCGAGCGATGCACTCCCGAGCCCGAGCCACACATCTCCACCTTCGACGACCACCGCATGGCTATGGCATTTGCTCCCGCAGCAGTGCTGTTCCCCGGCATCGTCATCGACGACGTGGAAGTGGTGAGCAAGTCCTATCCCGAATATTGGCGCCACCTCGAAGCTGCCGGATTCACCCTCACGCCCTGCGAGCGAAGAAAGGAGGCTCTGAAATGACAGGCGCACTCATCATTCTTGCCGTAACCGTGCTCACCGGGGCACTGCTCTACCTCTTGCAGCGCTTCATGCCCCGCCGCAGGACCGATGCAAAGCACCCCGATACATCCGAGCAATCCGACCAATCCGAGCAATCCGACCAATCCGACCAATCCGACCAATCCGAGCAATCCGATAGCTCCGATGTATGCTGCGGACAGCACCTCACTTGCGAGAAAGACTCCCTGCTCGCTGCTGTGAGCAAGGAAATTGAGTATTTTGAAGACGAAGAGCTCGATGCCTACCGTGGCATCGCTCCCGACCAATACACCGATGCCCAAATCGAGCAATTCCGCGATGTGCTCTACACCCTCCGCCCCGACGAAGTCGCTGCTTGGGGCCGCTCCATACAACTTCGCGGCATCAACCTTCCCACTGCAGTGAAGGACGAATTAATCATGCTCGCCGCCGAAGCCCGCACCACCCCATGAAGCCGCAATCATGGCAGCCATAAACTTTCACAATCGCGCTGAAAGTGTGCAATAATTTAATTAAATTCCGTTAATTTGTGTGTAACTTTTAACTTCATCGGCATTTACACGCAATTTTTATCTATATTTGTAGTTTCAAACCAAGGAAATGACCGAAGAGAAACTACATATCGACCTCGACAAGCTGCTCCGCACCAAGGTGCCGAAGTATCGTCGCTATATGCCCGGTTTTGTGGTCAGATGGCTTGAGCGCGTCATTTGCCAGCGCGAGCTCAACGAGCTGCTCGACAGCACTGCCGGCACCCGTAATGAGGAATTTGCGGCTGCCGCCATGCGCTACATCGGAGCCACGGTAGAGGCACACGGGCTGGAGCAATTTGCCCACGACGATTCCCGTCGCTTCATTTTTGCCTCCAATCACCCTCTCGGCGGACTCGACGGCATTGCCCTCATCGCGCTCCTTGGCAGCCACTTTGGCGGACAGTTGCGCTGTGTGGTCAACGATATGCTCATGCAGGTAAAGCCTCTTGCCGGAGTATTCCTCCCTGCCAACAAGCACGGACGCCAAACTGAGGCTTCGGTAAAAGCCATCAACGATGCTATGGCAAGCAACTGCCAGATGCTCTACTTCCCTGCCGGACTTTGCTCACGCCGACAGCCCGACGGCTCTATTGCCGACCTGCAATGGCGCAAATCGTTCATTTCAAAGAGTATTGAGTATCACCGCGATGTGGTGCCCGTGTATTTCAGCGGGCAAAATTCGAGCCGATTCTATCGCTTTGCCCAGTGGCGCAAACGCCTCGGCATCAAGCTCAACATCGAGATGATCCTCCTCCCGGGCGAGATGATGAAGTGCCGCGGAAAGCACTTTGAGGTGATTTTCGGAGCACCCATCCCTTGGACCTCTTTCACCGACGGCCGCTCACACATTGAGCACGCCGCCCATGTGAGAGATTGTGTGTATAACCTAAGAATGACAAATAAGTGATTTGTGTAATTTAGCATGAAACCTATAATTGATCCTGTTGACACCGATCTGATTATTGCAGAACTCACTCCCGAGCGTTTTTTGCGAAAAACCAACAAGGGCAACAACGAAATATACATTATCGACGCACATCATGAGCCTAACACGATGCGCGAGTTGGGTCGTCTGCGCGAAATCGCCTTCCGTGCTGCCGGTGGCGGTACGGGAAAGGACTGCGACATCGACCAATTTGATGTGATGCCGATGCCTTGCCGCCAACTCATAGTGTGGAACCCCACCGAAAAGGAGATTATCGGCGGCTACCGCTTCATCCTCGGCCACGACATTGCCTTCGATGCCAATGGCGTGCCTCAGATTGCCACCTCACACATGTTTCACTTCTCCGAGCACTTCCTGCGCGATATGCTCCCCGTCACCATCGAGCTGGGACGCTCGTTCGTGCGCCTTGAATACCAATCGACCAAGGTGGGCGCAAAAGCAATCTTTGCTCTCGACAACCTTTGGGACGGCTTGGGTGCACTCACAGTGGTGTATCCTCAGATGAAATATCTCTTCGGTAAGGTGACCATGTATCCCAACTATTCCACTGAGTGCCGCGACCTGCTCCTGGCATTCCTACACAAATATTTCCCCGACCCCGATGAGCTGGTGCGCCCCATCGAGCCGCTCAAGCACTCCTACACCATTGCCGATTTTGCTTCGCTCATCACCGGCGACGACTTCAAGGGCGACTACAAGCGTGTGAACTGCTACATCCGCGAGCACGGCTTCAACATTCCGCCGCTCGTGAATGCCTACATGGGCTTGTCATCGACCATGCGCATGTTTGGCACCGCCATCAACCACGAGTTTGGAGAGGTGGAGGAAAGTGGAATTTTCCTTTCTATCGACGAAATCACTGATGAGAAGAAAGACCGTCACATACAATCGTTTGTTGCCAATCACTGACGCTATTGCAGCATCGGCACCGACATTGCGGCACATGGCTCGCTCGCTATGTGCGCCCCGACTGTGCCGTGCGCTCATGCTATGCATCACCCTGACATCTCTATCGGCAATGGCTGCCGACCACGAGACGCTGTGGAACGCTTCGCTCACCTCCGAGCTGGGCAACGGTGACTTCGCTCCTTCCTACATCATGAACAACCGCAACGGCGTGCTCACACAGTCGAGTGGCGTGGTGGCTCGCATGGGTGCCGAATATTCACTCAATCTCTCAAGCCGTTTCTCGCTCTCGGCAGGCGCCGATGTGATTGGCGGAGCACAGTCATCGACCGACTATGGGCTTTACAACCCCTCTACCGCCACCGTGGAGCCTCGCACTTCCAAGAACGCCCCTGTGTGGCTGCAACAGCTCTATGCACGCGCACAGTTCCGCAATGTGTTTCTCACCGTGGGTATGCGCGAGCGCGAGTCGGTGCTCGTCAATCAGCAACTCAGCAGCGGCGACCTGTGTTTCTCGGGCAACATACGCCCCATGCCGGGAGTAACAGCCGGATTTGCCGACTTCTGCGACATCCCGCTCACCGGCGGCTGGGTGCAGATTTGTGGCGAAGTTGGCTACTTCAAGACCCTCGACAAAAAATGGATGGAAAACCGCTACAACTATGAGGACCACTTCATCACCACAGACTACACTTTCAATTACAAATATATCCACTTCCGCTCCAATCCCTCAAAGCCTTTCTCCCTCACCATAGGTATGCAAGCCGCTTGCCAGATTGGCGGAACCTACCGCAGCTATAAGGATGGCGACATGAAGAAGGAAGTGCACGAAAAAGCCGGTCTCAAGCAGCTCATCAAAGCATTCTTCCCCGGCTCGGGTGGCGCTTCAGGCGGCGACCAGGTGTATTATGAGGGTAACCACATCGGCACATGGGATGTGATGGGGAGCATACGTCTCCACTCGGGCGACGAGCTGAAGCTCTACTATCAATCGCCTTGGGAAGACGGCTCGGGCATTGGCAAGCTAAATGGCTTCGATGGGCTATATGGCGTGGAATTTGTCTCGGCTAAGCAGGGCATCATTGAAGGCGCAGTGCTCGAATATATCGACCTAATGAACCAGAGCGGTCCGATGCACTGGGCTCCCGGTGACTTCGAGGGCACTCCTATTCATGGCGAAGCAACCGGTGCCGACGACTACTACAACAACTACTTCTACGATGGCTACCAATATTACGGACTCTCGATAGGCTCGCCTCTGGTGCGCACCGCTATCTACAACACCGACGGCTATCTGCGCATCACCGACAACCGCATCCGCGGCTTCCACACTGCCGTCACCGGACATTTCTCACCCGATGTGCAATATTGGGTGAAGTGTGGCTACCGTCGCTCGGTGGGTACGCCTTTCGTGCCTCTCAAGCAGCCTCGAAGCACCACCTCGGTGTCGCTCGAAGCCCGCTACGACTTCAGCGAAAAGCTCTCGGGCCTTTCTATTCACGGCCAAGTGGCGGGCGACTTCGGCAAGCTGCTCGGCGACAACTTCGGCGTGATGGTGAAAATAATCTACTCCGGCAGTTTCTGACTCATTTAACTTATCCCGATTATGAAGCAACTCATTCTCAGCATATTCTCTCTCGCCCTGCTCGCCATCGCCTCGGTGTCGTGCACCCACAACAACGGCGATATTGGCGTGTGGTTTGGATTGTGGCGCGTTGAGCAGCTCACCATCAACGGGCACAACGACCGCGACTACGCCGGCAACATCTATTTCGGCTTCCAAAACACCACCGTCGAGCAGAAACTCGTGCACGACAATCACAGCGTCACACAAATGTTTGGCGAATGGAAAGAAGAGGGCAACACGCTCACCATCACCTTCCCCGACCCTCGCTACTGGCCCATCGACGGCTATCTGCGTGGCGACGGCGAACAAAATATTCTCACCGTTGAGCACATCAACGGCAAGCATATCAATCTCACCCTCGTCACTCCCAACGGCGACACCGTGCTCTATCGCCTCGCGAAGTGTGAATA
>JBJFEF010000074.1:0-2655 GCA_051890435.1 Muribaculaceae bacterium | reverse complement strand
GTCACAAACTGGCGGTCGTAGAAGCGCAGGCAGTAATTGAGCAGCAACTCTATGTTGCTCACAATGAGGTCGCGTGTGTGCTTGTCGATAGCATGGTGCAGCTCTTGCGAAATCATGCCGAGCACGCCGCGGAATATCTCGATCTCTCCTGTCGAGAGGTGCAGTGCCTCATTGCTCGTGTAGGAGAAAAATTCATAGCGCGACATATTCTTGCCCAGCGGAGTGCGAGCAAGGAAATCGGGGTGAAACACCAGTGCGGTCCACTTAGGGTTTTTCACGCCCGGCACCGGCTGCACATGAATGGACTGCCCCGGGGCGAAGGTGGTCACTGTCATTTCATCGAAGTCGTATTTTGTGCGACCGTAGGAAAGCCGACAGCTCTTGTTCTCCTTCAGGAAGAGGGCATATACGCCATAGTTCACGATAGCCTCTTGCACCTCGCGCTCGCGGTCGAAGCGGACCACGCTCACAAGTGGGTGAAGCGTCTCGAAGCCGTAAGCCTCATTGAACTTCTGCACGCTGTCGAAATTTATCGTTTCAATCATAATCGTTCTTTTTTTGCAAATTTAGTTATAAATGGCAAAATGTCAAGCATTGTTGTCCCTTTTTGGTTGCGCGTAATGCACGGATAATCAATTAAAACTCAACGTTCACGCCTGCCATGAATGTGGCTCGCGGCATCGGCATTCCGGCAATGTACTCATACTTCTGCGCGAGCAGATTCTCACCTTTCAGCCAAAGCCTCACAGGGCGGCATACGGCGAAGCCCACGGTGGCATTGAGCAGAGTGAAGTTCTCGGTTGTTTCGCTGTTGCCTATTGCGGTGTAGAGCCGGCTCACCTGCATCAATCCTGCACTTGCCGTGAAGCGGCTGTAATTCATTGTGGCACCGATGTAGCCTTTGTATCGTGGTGCCGATACCACCGGGTGCTTCATGTGCAGCCATGAGTGATTTGTGCTGAGCGACCAGTGGCTGCTTATGCGGTATTGTGCATCGATTTCTATGCCTTTATTGAGGAGCTTACCGGTATTCACATTCTGCCTGTTGACGGTCTGAATGATATTGTAGGCATCGATAAAGAAAAGGTTTACGCCATATTGCAGCCGCCCGTCGGCAAGCCGCTGTTTCCATGCCAGCTCATAGCTCCACATCTGTTCAGGCTCCAGATTGGTGTTTGACGGTGGGTAGAGGTACATTTCGCGCATTGTGGGATTGCGGAATCCACGGCTTGCCATTAGCTTCAGCTCACTTGAATGAATCGGGCGCACCACTATTCCGGCTTGTGGAATCCATTCGCCGCCTGTCACGGAGTGGTGGTCGTAGCGCACTCCGGCTTCGGCAGTGAGCCACGACAGCAAGTCTTGCCGATAGTCGATGTAGCCCGCCACTTCGTGGCTGCGCTTCTCTCCGCTCTGCTTGTTGGGCGTTTCGAGCACTTCGCCGGTAGTGCGGTCGGTGTAGTAGGCGTGTCCGTAGATATTCTGGTAGTCGAAGCCCACGGTGATGCGCGAGCCTTCCCACAGCCTGGCACTCTGATACCACGACACGCCGAGCAGAGCATCGCTTGAGCGGAAAAGCCGCGACTGCGGAGTGCCTGACGCGGCATTGTAGCCGTCGTTGATTTTGTGGCGGCCGAAGTTGTCGTAGAGGCTCAGCCGTCCGCTTGTGTTGCCGTAATTGTTCTCCACACCCACTGCAACGGCACCGCGCGTAATCCACTGGTCGGCTTCGAGCATCGGGGCTGCCACTGTGCCGGGATAGGAGGCATTGAAGTGAGTAACGTCGGCATCGGCAAACACGTTCCAGTTGGCATTGAGGTCGTATTGCACTTTCGCGAAGCCGCCATATTGCTCAAATCCCATATTCGGGCGGTGATTGTCAGTGCGGCCATACTGTGCGCTTGCCGTGAGGCGAAGGCGGTTGTTGCGAAGTTGGTATCCGGCCTCGCCCTGCACCGTTCCCCACGAGCCTGCACCGAGGTTTGCATAGGCATGGCTGCCGTGGGCTGAAGCGTTTCGGGTGACTATGTTGACCACGCCACCCATTGCATTTGAGCCATAGAGCAGTGATGCAGGGCCGCGAAGCACTTCCACGCGCTCAGCCATCATCGTCTGGTAGGCATCGGCAATGGAGTGCCCATAGATTCCATTATATTGAGGGTGACCGTCGATAAGCACCATCACTTGTCCGGCACCCGACGATATGCCGCGCAGCATCATGCCGCCCGAGCCACCTGTTGACACACCATAGCCCATCATTCCACGGCTTGTAAGCATCAGTCCGGGCACCTGCTCCATCAGCGTTGGGAGTACACTCACGCGCTCATTGGCAGTGAGCGCAGAGCGACCCACCACCGTCACCGTCTGTGGTAGATGCCGAATGTCGGTAGCGTTGCGCGTACCGGTTACCACCACCTCACCGAGGCTCACACTGTCGGTCGCCACATCCTGCGCTCCATTTTTAGCTGCCACAGTGCCGCTCATTAGCAGCGCAATCATTGTCAGAAAGCAGAATCTTTCTCTCATTTCACATTAGTTAGTCGTTCAAAATCTTTTACGATGCAAAGTAAGTGAAAATCCCCGAAACTTGCATTAAACAAATTCCGGGGATTATTACCATTTTTGCGGTAGTTATATCAGGTGGCTTACTTTTGT
>JBJFEF010000073.1:0-2658 GCA_051890435.1 Muribaculaceae bacterium | reverse complement strand
TACAACAAATGAGAGCAGAAACAAAAAGAAAAACGAAGTTTTTCATTTTTGGTTATGCCCCAAAAACACTATCATAGTGGGTGTGAATTTTTCGCCCCACAATATATTGCTCCTTAAAAAATTAAATATTATCTTTGCAAACGCTATTATAATGCATTTCCAATTATTTTTTAAACCATTGGCTAATAACAAAGTCATAGAAGCACAACTACAGTAAACTAAACAAACAAGAAATATGAAATTGAAACTGACAATTCTCACATTGCTTGTTGCACTCACAGCAACATTCGCTCAGGCCCAGAAAGTGGTGACAATCGAAGGCGTTTACCGCTACCAGCAACCCGCCGACGAGTCGCTCAACGTGGCACGCTCAAAAGCCATCGACCGCGCACGCATCCAAGCCCTGTCGCAAAAATTCGGTACAACAGTGTCGAGCAGCAGCAACTCCCGCGTACACAACGGCAAAACATCCTTCTTCCAGATAGGAATGAACGAAGTGAAAGGCGAATGGCTCGGCGACGTGTCCGACCCCGTCATCACCACCGAAATCGACCCGGCTACACAGCTCCCCGTAATCACAGCTCGCGTGAAATTCAAAGCCCGCGAAATAGTGAACGAAGCAGTGCCCGTCGAAGCACACATCCTGCGCAACGGCACCAGCCTCAAGAATGAAGACAACGAATTCTTCTCGGGCGACCAAATGTATATCCACTTCAAAGCCCCAATCGATGGCTACCTCGTAATCTACGAGCTCGGCGAAACCGACAACGTTGCCCGACTAATCCCCTACGACCGCAGCCGCCGACAAGCCTACATCATCAAAGCCAACAAAGACTACATCTTCTTCTCGCTCAACCACCTCAACGACGGCGAGCTGAAATCTACAGTAGATGAAATCACCATGACAGCCTCAAAAGCCACCGAATGGAACCGCTATTGCTTCATATTCTCTCCCAACGAATTTGTGCGTGCTATCGACCAAGACGGAGGCTCAGGCTCAGGTACAAAACTCGGGCTCGGGCACCAAGGCTCGGTGAAACTGCCCCGCACACTCAAAAACGAAGACTTCCAGAAGTGGCTCACCCAAAGCCGCAGCCGCGACCGCAAAATGAGCTACACCACCATCGACATCACCACCACCCGCAAGCAATAACCCACCAGGGCACGGTGGAAGCATCATTGGAGTGAGCGATACACATCGCTCACTTCTTTTGCTATATGGTCCCAGTCATATTTTGCCATGTCGTAGTCGATACGCACCAACGGTGCATCACATAGCTTGCGCAAGTGCGACGCAAGAGCATCAACATCGCCCGTGGGGAAATAGCACTCATCGGCAAGCCCCACCTCAAGATTGGCAGGAATGTCGCTCACTATCACCGGAAGATGATAACTCATAGCCTCAAGCAAAGCTATCGGCAGCCCCTCGTGGCTCGATGGCAACACAAAGCAGCGTGCATTGGTGAGGAGTGAGTGCAACTTCTGCCCTTTCACAAATCCCGTGAGCACCACTCCATTTTCGCGAGCCTGGCGCTTCAGCCCATCGGAATATTCATCAGGAAAATCACTGTCGCCCGCAATCACCAGCTTCACACCATCGGGCTTAATTCGTGAAAACGCCTCAATGAGGTGATGCAGGTTCTTCTCGGGCACAAAGCGGCTCATACCCAGCACATAATTTCCCTCGGTGATACCAAGCTCGCTGAAATATTCAGCAAAAGAGCACACGTCGGGCGCAGGAACCCCATTATATATCAGGCTCACGCCACGCGTGCGGCCATGTTTCTCAGCAATAAGATTGCGGATTACGTCAGAAATCACAATCACCCTGTTGGCAAAACGGCAGCCAAGCATCTCGCCAAGCCGAAGCATCATCTTAGCGGCAGTGCCCCACTTGTCGCGGTCGTAGTCGGGTCCATGATGCGTGAACACCACCTTCATGCCCAGCAACCGTGCAAGCGGAGTGACCAAAGCCGGACCGATGGCATGGATATGCACCACATCGGCTCCGAGCCTGCGGGCAGCAATCACAGCACGCACAGTGTGCACAATAGCCTCAAAAGCCTTTTTGCGCGGGGTGGGAATATCCACAAGCTTCACCCCATGCCACTCAGTGAGCGAATCGGTGACATAGCTACTGCGGCGCATCACAGTCACATCATAGCCCAAAGCCGCAACCCTGGGGAACAGCTCCTCACAATGCGTCTCCACACCTCCCATAATGGCAGGAATACCCCGTGTGCCAGTCACCACTATCTTCATAGCACTCAATCAGAATTTCTCACGCAAATCACCCTGCTGCGGGTCTTGCCCCACATTGCAATAGCAAGGTGTGATATCAATCTTCCTACCCATCAGCGAGCGCATCTTGTTCTGCAAAGCCCACTTTGCCGGATACTTGATATACTTGTGCATCACCGGACTGGCAGTGCCCACCATCCAGCAGTTTTTCGGGCAACGGCGTACCATGGCACGCACCTTCTCAGCCTGCTCACTACGCCAAATCTCCATGAACGGTGCATCGTGGATATTACCCATCGATTCCTTCCAATATTTATCCTCCAAGCCATTGCAAGGCATCACCTCGCCCCACGGATCGATGAAGAAATTGGCTGAGCCGGCCTCACAAGGCAGCATGCGGCGGTTGCCCTCAATATA
>JBJFEF010000072.1:0-2662 GCA_051890435.1 Muribaculaceae bacterium | reverse complement strand
AGAATCGACTGGCTGTCGGGTCCGTGCTCGGCTTGCGAGAGGAAATCGCTCGCCACGAAGCGGGCATCGGCAGCACCGTCGGCAATAATCATCACCTCCGAAGGTCCGGCAGGCATGTCGATAGCCGCAGCGCCGAGGCTAACCTGCTGCTTGGCTTCCATCACAAAGCGGTTGCCGGGGCCGAAAATCTTGCTCACGCGCGGCACGCTCTCAGTGCCGTAGGCCATGGCAGCCACGGCTTGTGCTCCACCCACCTTGTAGATTTCGGTCACGCCCGAGATACTTGCAGCATAGAGAATGGCAGGGTGCACCTTCCCGTCCTTGCCCGGAGGAGTGCACAGCACAATCTTGCGGCAGCCCGCCAGGCGTGCCGGAATGGCAAGCATCAGCACCGTGGAAAACAGCGGCGAGTTACCTCCTGGGATATAGAGCCCCACCTTTGCAATGGGTACAGCCTTTTGGCGGCAAGTGACACCCGGCACCGTCTCCACCACAATCTCCTCCATGCGTTGCGCCTTGTGGAATTTCGATATGTTTTTTGCAGCCACGGCAATGGCATTCTTCAGCTCGTGAGGCACGGCATCGACAGCCTCGGCAATCTCATCGGCGCTTACCTTGAGCGAACTGAGCTGCACACCGTCGAATCGCGCCGCCATGTCGCGCAGAGCAGCATCGCCACGCGAGCGCACATCGGCGATAATCGCAGCCACAGTGTCGTGTAGCTCGCGGGTCTCAGCCACGGCGCGAGTCATCAGCGCGTGCCATTCGTCGCGCCCGGGATATTCATATACACTAATAGTTTCCATCATCAAAAAATAACTGTTATCGTTACCAAAATAATCTTGTCCGACCGGTCCGATCGGCCCGACGAAGCCATCCCTCTTACCTCTCCACTCTCCGCTCTCCGCTCTACACTAATCACAGCACCATCTTCTCGATGTTGAGCACAAGCAGCCCCTCGGCACCTGCGCCCTTCAGAGCATTGATGATTTCCCAGAAGTGCTTCTCGGGAAGCACCGTGTGCACCGAGCACCATTCCTCGTCGGCAAGCGGCAGAATGGTAGGACTCTTGATGCCCGGCAGCACGGCAAGCACATCGGCAAGCTTAGCTTTAGGCACATTCATAAGAATGTACTTCTTACCCTCGGCAGCTTTCACAGCCTCGATGCGGAAGAGAAGTTCATCGAGAATTTCCTGCTTCTCGGCACTCAGCTTTCCGCCATTGCCTATCAGCACCGCCTCCGATTGCAACACCGTTTCCACCTCGGCGAGATTGTTGCTCACCAGTGTGCTGCCCGACGACACAATGTCGAAAATAGCGTCGGAGAGTCCGATTCCAGGAGCAATCTCCACCGAGCCCGAAATCACGTGCACGTCGGCGTTGATGCCCTTCTCGCGCATGAAGTCGATGAGGATTTTGGGATAGCTCGTGGCAATTTTCTTGCCATTAAACCACTCAATGCCCTCATATTTCACCTCCTTGGGAATGGCGAGCGAGAGGCGGCACTTGCTGAAGCCAAGGCGGCGAATCACCTCCACCTTCTGCTGCTTTTCAAGCACCTCATTCAGCCCTACGATACCAATGTCGGCAGTGCCGGTGGCAACCGAGTCGGGTATATCATCATCGCGGAGAAAGAGAAGTTCCACGGGAAAGTTGCGTGAAGGCACCAGCAGCGTACGTTTCACTGCGGTGAGCTTGATGCCGGCCTCTTGGAGCAGTTCCATCGTCTCATCATAGAGGCGGCCTTTTGATTGTACTGCAATTCTAAGCATATTTTTCTACGGTTTTTTTGTTGATATTCAAAAGTGTGAAAAATGCCGGCTTTGTCGCTGTGAAGCGGAAAGCCGGCATCTATGTGTTTATGAAAAAATCATGTCACAATCAAGCACCTGTAATCAGTGCACACATCGATGATTGTAGCTCGCCGCCGGGCTGCTGCAATGATGATGGTGATGATGATGTAGGGCAATAATTATCATGCTTTTTTCTTTAATTTTCTGCGCAAATGTAAGGCTTTTTCTTGAAAATGCCAAAGAATGTAACGAAAAAAGCACCGATTCAAGCAAATTTTCTGCAAATCGGTGCTTTTCTGAAAAATTTATCATTCTATATTCCATAGGAGAGAATGGTGTAGTAGCGTCCGCCTGAGTAGTCATACTCGAGTGAAACGTAGCCTCTTGCATCGCCACCATACCATATCGTCTCGCGGTGCAATCCGTTCCAAGAAGATGATACTGGTGAGCCGTAGGTCATCGACAGCGTGTGATAGAGGCGGTCGTAGCGGCCTGTGGCGCTGAACGAGGTGGAGTAGATGAATTGCGAGCTTGCCAAGCGGCCATATCCGTCGTAGTAGATGGTAGCGTCGGGCCAGGTGTAACCCATTTCAGGCACATTGCGCAGATACACGGTGTTGTCGGCATATCCGTCGATTTCATATCCCTTGTTGTAGAGATAGTCGAGCGATACATTATAGAGAGTGCCAAATGTGATGCCGAGAATCGTGTGGATTACCGGGGCAGTGTGGCAAGGGTGATAGCCGTGAGGCGGCACCGGGCGTGGAATGGGGCGGCCGATGGGGCGATAGTTGCGGTGTGGTGGCGGCACGGGGGTGCTCCAGTTGGGGCGATGTGTGCCTGGGCGCACTACCGGTGCAGGTCCCGA
>JBJFEF010000071.1:1162-2678 GCA_051890435.1 Muribaculaceae bacterium | reverse complement strand
TCGTAGGGAGGGTCGGCGAAGATGATGTCGAATTTTTGGGTGGTTTGCTCCACGAATCGGAATACGTCGCCCTTGACCATGGTGAGGTTGTTTTGCTCGTTGAGCATGTCGCGTACGCGGCGTATGAAGTTGAACTGTGTGGAAGATTTTTCCACGCAGGTGACTTTGGCGCAGCCGCGGGAGAGGAACTCGAAGCTGATGGCGCCGGTTCCGGCGAAGAGGTCGAGTGCAGTGCAACCTTCAAAATCGACGATGTTGTCGAGGACGTTGAAGATGTTCTCGCGGGCAAAGTCGGTAGTAGGGCGAGCGGTGATATTTTGTGGCACGTCGAAACGGCGGCGGCCATATTTTCCACGAATTATTCGCATAGTAGGAGCAAAATTAAGTCAAACGGAGTTTTTACGGCGTCGTGACCCATGCGCATTGATGCAGCCGGGAATATTGCCGGCATCACATAGGTTACGTAGTTGCGAAGCATGGGAGCGATGGCATCGCGCACGTTGCGGTCGCCGATGAGCTGGAGCTCGTCGGAGCTTGGGCTGAGGCCGAATTGGTTCCATGCGTTGAGCACGAAGAATGCGGCGTCGGCGGGAGAGGGGCAGGCGAAGGAGTTGGCGAAAGCAAATTTGTCGTGATTGAAGATGCACACGTCGGCAGAGCCGTCGTGGAGATAGACAAATTGGCGGCAAACCGATGCGCCTTGGCTTTTAGCGGCAAAGTGCTCACACACTGCCCGGAGGTGGTGGTGAATTGAGGCTGACTCGAATGTACGGTTGATGAAACGCAGCACACCCGTTGGCAGCTCGAAGGCGATTTTTGCTGCACACCGAGGCATCGGGTCGATGACTACATCGCCTGTGACGTTGCCGAAGAGTGCGGTGAAGGCGTCGGAGGCTTGTGCGTCGCTGAGAGCGTCGGGGACAATGACGAAGTGGCGCGATGAGAATGAGATGGTGATGCTCTTGAAGTCGAGGAGGAGCAGAGGGTTGTCGTAGATGCAGTTTTCGAGCGAGCGGAGATAGTTGTCTTCGCTTCGGGCGAGCTGCAGGGCCCTGTTGATTAGGGAGCCGGGCTCGGCATTGCTGTGTGCGGCAAAGATGAGGCTGTCCTCGTTGATGCGAAGGGCGAGTGCCCAAGCCTGAGGATTTTGTATTTGCACGTCGGTTGCAATGTTAGTAGTGTCCATTTTGCGCTCAAATCGTCATTATTGAGCGAAGTTAGCAATTTTTCTCACAACCGCAAAGCCTTGTAACATTTATTTGCATTTGAGAGGCAGCAGAACCGTGCAGCATAGAGCGTGGTGTAGGGTCGCGCCTTGGTGCTACCGAAAGGACAGAATCCCGTGCAGCATGGAGCCAGGTGTAGGGTCGCGCCTTGGTGCGACCGAAGGAACGAAAGTATGCTGAAAATAATGGTATTTGGTGGGGCGGTTGCGGCCAAAACGGCATCTCGGCAAAAAAATTAAGCGAGCTTATTGTTTTTGCGCTCGATTTGTGCTATCTTTGTCGCTGTAATC
>JBJFEF010000071.1:0-1062 GCA_051890435.1 Muribaculaceae bacterium | reverse complement strand
TTAAGCGAGCTTATTGTTTTTGCGCTCGATTTGTGCTATCTTTGTCGCTGTAATCGACCTAAATGGTTAATAGTTAGTGAGAAATGGGCGTAATTCTTCGATCATACGGCTATTAAATACACAGACGTTTATGCGAATTTTGAGAAATTCTCATATTGCTGCTCCTTGCAGTTGCGGTTTCTCAGCCTCTGAAATGGGGTTTGAGAGCGATTCTATGTGCATATTTCGGGGGGGTATTTCCTGAGGACGAAATTTCTGCCGGCCGGGTGGCTCGGTCGCACCAAGGCGCGACCCTACGGTGCCATGCGACCAATAAGACTAATAAGACCAATTGGACTAATGGAACCAAATTGGACCAATGGAACCAATAAGTCCTATAGAACCTATATGGCCTTTTTGGACCATTCCCGGTTAGGGATAATTAATTGAGGAGCTATAATTCTATTTTTATAATGAAAATAATAATAATTAATAACAGTAATAATTTTAACTAATGAAATCGACAAAGATTTTCATGCTCGCAGCCTTGACACTCAGTGTGGTTGCTTGCAGCAACGACAAGGAAGTCGTTAACAATGACCCTGTGGAGGCTCGTATCACTGCCGGACTTGCTAATGCAGCTGAATCGCGTGCTATTGATGCTAAATGGAATCAGGACAACATTGGTGTGATGGTGACCGCTGCTCCAACAAGCGACATGGAGAACATGTACAAGAATGTGAAGTATTCTACAACTTCTACCGATGTAAATGCCACATTCACTGCTGAAATAGGCAAAGGAATCTTCTTCCAAGACGCTACTGAGACAGTGACTTTTGCTGCCTACGCTCCCTATCAGACGTCGGCTGCTGCTAACGAACTGCCCGGAACAAATGGCGTGATTACAGTTGATACTGAAAACAACAATGCTACCGTAACTGCTCAGGAAACTATCGACTTCCTCTTTGCAAAGGGTGCGACCGCAACAGAGTCATCGCCTAATGTGTCATTCTCAGGCGATGCTGCTTCTTTCTTCCACAAGATGGCAAAGCTCGTGCTTGAGATTAAGGTATCTACAGACGA
>JBJFEF010000070.1:3008-9871 GCA_051890435.1 Muribaculaceae bacterium | reverse complement strand
CGGCACATTGGTCATCCACTCCTGCTCGCGAAAGTCGGACATCGACAGGCGTAATGTGTTGTTGTAGTAATGGTTGGGGCAAGCTACCGGGCTGTTACGGTAGTGGAGTTGCTGCCGCTTGTTACGGTGTACTGCTGGCCTGATGTGAGTCCGGGGCAGGTGATTACCATTGAGCCACCCATTCCGCCACCGCCGGGACCGCCACCGCCTGGGCCGCCGGGACGACCGGCAAATGCCGGAGAATTACTCGAGGTGCCATAATTTGACGGCACCGTGAACGAAGCAAGTGCGGTGCCATTGCTGCTGATTACGACAGTGCTCCCGGCTGTAGCTGCAAGCGAAGCACTCACATAGGGCTGTGTGCTTTGCGAAGATGATGACGAAGGTACACTGTTGCCCCCTCCAACAGCAAGCAATGAGCCTCCTGTGAATATTACGGAATAACCCTGCTCGCTGTTGGCATCAATGCCACACTCGGGCGAAGATGCGCCAAAAGCGCGGACAGTTCCGCCGGTGATATAGAGATTTCCATTTGAATCAAGACCATCGTTGGCAGTGGCTACTACGGTAACGTCACCGCCATTAATATACATGTGGCTTGATGAGTTGAGGCCGTCGTCGCGCGAATGGATCGACACCGTTCCGCCGTTGATGGTGAGCACAGCCTTGCTCTCAATACCTTCACTGCCATTTCCGGTGGTTTTCACGCTGATGGAGCCGCCATTGATTGTGACGTTGCCATCGGCTTTCACACCCTTTGCCGACGACTTGTAGTCGCTGTCGATGCGGTCGGTGCTGCCTGTATAGTCGGGATATTCCACGCCATTAAGATAGATAAATACACCACCCGAAGTGCTGATAACCACTTCGCCATCGTTCATAACGAAGTCACCGTCGCAACTCATGCCCTTGCCGCCGCTACCGGTGCTTGTAAGCAAGATGGCTCCACCGTCGATGGTTATGTTACCATCGGCACTGATGCACGAAGCAGCCTTCGTCTTAACGTCATCAGAATCCCACTTTCCGCCACCAGCGGTGGAAAGCGTGATAGAGCCTCCACTGATTGTCACATCGGCATCCGCCTTTAGGCACTTAGCGGCAGTAGCACCGGTGCTTGCGGTGAGAGTACCACCTGCAATTGTGATGCAGCCGGTGTCCTCCTCCTCGCGGTCGGTATCGTCCTTGAACGACACCTGCACGGCATCATCACCCACATTGGAAATGACGAGCGTGCCACTCTCCATGAGGAAATATTGGTTGCAGTTCACACCGTCCTTCACCGCATTCAGAATCTCAATGGAGCAATTCTTCATCTCTATGTACTCCTTGGCATATATTCCGTGACCGGTGTTAGCGTCGATAGTGAGCGAGCCGTTGCCCTTAAGCTCAAGGTGCCCCTTGCATGAAATGCAGCCTTTCTGAGAGCCACCGGAGCAGTCGGTTAGGCTGTTGGCTGTATTCTTCTTCACACTCATTTCCACGCGCTTACTGTCTTGAATGTCGAGTGGTGCACCGGTAGAGCAAGAAAGATCCAGCCCTTGCAGCTCCACGGTGGCTTTATAGGAGCCGTTGAGCTGGAATTGACCATCGGACGAAGATCCTGTGAGGGTATATGTAATTTCGCCGCAGGTGTCATCGCCCACCTCGCTGCTCTGGTCGATGCTCACGTAGGCACCGCTCACTGTAGGAGTCACATACTGTGCAATGTTACCGGCTACCGCCACTTTGGCTGTAGCTCCGTCGTAGGTCACGGCTACGCTATTGTCCTTCACCTCGGTTGCATCTACATACATTCTCGATATTTCACCTATGGCAAACTCGCGGTTGAGAATAGTGAGCGAAGAAGCCCCCGAATAATTCATTTCTCCGGCTTGCTTAGCAGGGAAAGCGTAGGTCACGTTACCCACCTCCACATTGAGAGTCTGCGCCATGGCTGCCACTGTGGCTGCCATTATGGCTAATGAAATCACTGCTCTTCTCATTTCACTGCCATTTTTTGGGTTCTACCATCGGTCTTCACCACATATAAGCCTCGCTGGAGGCTGTTCACTGCATCGGAGAGCGATGCAAAAGTGCCAAGATTCACACCCTGCATTGAATATACGGTGGTTGTGCCACTCACCGGTGCAAAAGTGCCTGCTACCCCTGCTTGTTCGGTGGTAAAATACATCTTGTCGAGCTGCGAAAGTTCAAGCGACACCTCATCAGCAGCACTGTGAGCCATCAGCTTGCCATTGGCAAATGTAATCTCAAGCGATTCAACCGCAACTGTCTGCTTTGTGCCGTCGATGCCTTGAAATGCCATATATGGATAGTCAAATCCATCTCCGGCTATAGCGGCAACTCCTTGCAGCAACATTATTGCGCAAAAAAATCTTCTCATGACTGTAAATAATTAATGATTTTGACTGTTATCCTGTAAAATTATAAGCAAAATATGGTTTGCAAAGATAAAATCCTTGCAATAATGTGGCAATAGCTTAAAAAGGCGTTGCGCCAATTTTATCGACGTAACGCCTTTTTATCAAGCAATATACTGTATCGTTTTAGCAAAATTTAAGTATGTCATGAAGCATTATTCCACATTGAGGTGGAAGGTGGGGTGAGGCTTGTCGCCGGGGATCCAGAGGTTTTCGGCGGTGATTGACAGCTTCTTGCCTTCAGCCACGGTGATGTTGCGCGAGGTGAATGGGCGCAACTGGAATGGATTTCCGCCACGGGTGAATAGGAACGTCATGGAAGTGTTGTTGGTGAGACGCACTATGCGCTCGCCTTTCTTCCCGGTGTTTATCACCTTGTAGCTCACGCAGGCTTTGAAGAAGTCGCGCACAAGCTGTTCTTCGCCGGCGAGGGAGCCGTAGGCGTAGGCGAGGGTGCGATGTGCAAGCAGGGCTTCCTTGATGGCTTCGGGCGAGTTGTCGCGGGCGAGGATGAGAGTCATGTCGCGTTGCTGGCCGGTGATTCCATATACCGAAGTGGTGGCATTGTGGATGTCGGTGTTGGCTGCCATGAATAGCCCTTGCTCAATGGCGCGATTGGCTACACCGGGATAGAATTCCGGACCGTTCATTATCTCGATTCCGTCGATAAGTTTTTCGGCAAACACCTTCTTCTCAAAGTCGTTCATTTCGAGGCTCTTGCGTGTCCATCCCGGATGGTTTTCCATAATCAGTGCACCTTGGGCGCGGGCGTTGCGCATTGATTGTGCAGGGTCGTTGTCGAAGATGGCGTTGGCATCGGTGATAAACAGAGCGTTGAAGTGTCCGCATGTAGCCATGTCGCGGGTGATTTCCACGGCAGGGATTAGTGTGATTCCCAATTTTTCGGCCTCAGGCTTTGCGAGGGAGAATGGGAGGTTGAGGTCAACTTGGATGCCATCTTTTGAGGCATCGTTGTGCACGAGGCGGTTGTTGATGGCTTTTGCGTCCTTTTTCACATATCCCTTCATCCAGTTGATGTAGTTTTGTTCCCATTTGCGATATTCCACATGGTCGGCAATGGCGAGCACGTCGAGACCGTCGAGCCATGCTTCCTCAACGCGAAATTCGGGAGTGACATGACCGTCGGAATAGATTGTATGGGTGTGGAGGTCGGCTTTGAGCACCTTGAATCCGTTCACTTCGGGGAGCACAAACTCGCGGCGCAGGCGGTCTTGTTGCGCCACATGTCGCAGCATGTCGCAGTTTTTGGAGTCTTGGTAGTAGATGGCTTGAGCTTGAGCCGAAGCTATTGAGGCACAAGCAGCCGCAATAAGCAATAGATTTTTCATAATTGTGCGGTTGGTGATGATTTTGAAAAGGATGTGTAGCTATAAACAATTAGCACGGTGAGCCTGAGCGCACCGTGCTAACGTGTTAATTAGAGGCAGATAGCCGATTCGAGAGCCAGCACCATCATGTCGCGGAACGATTTCTGTCGCTCCTCGGCGGTGAGTTCTTCGTGATTTACGAAAGAATCGCTGATTGTGAGGAGGCAAGCGGCGCGTTTTCCGAGCACATTTGCATTGTGGAAGAGTGCGAAGCTCTCCATCTCTACGCAGTCGCTTCCGGTGTTCTCGGCAATGTCCTGCCAAGTGCCTTGCGAAGGTTCGCGATAGAACACGTCGCTCGAGTGAACCACGCTGAGTTTGCACTCAATGCCAATCTCTGCGGCTTTCTTGATGATGAGGTCGTTGATTTCGGGGCTTGGAGCGATGCTCTTGTCGGGGCATCCACCCTGGGTGAGAGCGAAAGAAGATTCGCTCACTGCCGACTTGGCGAGTGTCACGTCCATCACCTTGAGCCAGTCGCGGTAACTTCCTGCCGAGCCGATGCGGATGATATTCTCTACGCCATAAAATTTGAAAAGCTCGTAGGAGTAGATGCCGATGCTGGGCATACCCATTCCGCTTGCCATTACCGAAACCGGTACACCCTTGTAGGTGCCGGTGTATCCGAGCATATTGCGCACCGAAGTGACGAGGCGAGCGTCGTCAAGGAAATTTTCAACAATAAACTTTGCCCTCAGCGGGTCGCCGGGCATCAATACCGTCTTGGCGAAATCGCCTTGAGCGGCCGAAATGTGTGGTGTTGCCATTGATAATTCTGTTTTTATGTTAATAATAAAATATTGTTTCGCTTAATCTTTCCGTTTCCTGAACCATTCAGTTCTATGACATTAGGAGAGCCGTTGCATGGCATTTGGGGCTTAGTGCAGCCTCATTTTCCCATACTTCTGCAAAAGAATAACAAATGTATAAAAAATCCCCGACATTTCACCCCCGAAGGCCCAATTTTTTCAAAAAAGAACTAACACAAAGCGAGTATCCTTGAGCCTATGATGTGTAGTCCGTGGACAATGCGTTTACGTTGTTCCTCACGAGGTTGTTTCTGACCATTTGCATAGTGCGACAACTGCTTCTGATTGATGCCACACGCCCTGCTGAGTGCTGCCATTGTGGTATAAGTTTCAGCATCACGCAGCAATGCAGCAGTGTCGAGATCGAATGTAAGTTCATAATCCCCATTCACAAGATATTGAGGCAAAGTGTCACCGTCGGCAACACACCCCTCAATGTGCAGTTTCAGTGACTCTGCAAAATCTTCTTTGAGTTTATCCAAGGTTTTTGCTGTGACCACAACAGTTCCGGCATCGTCGTCACTCCAGGAGCAACAGAAATTCTTTCCACTCCAGCTAACTTTAATATTTAATATTTGCTTTTCCATAAAAGTTACCTAAAAATTGACAAAAAATAATCAGGATAGCATCTTATCGCCATCCGGCTTGTTTCCAGATGCTGTTAAGAAGAAATTGGTCTAATGTCTCACTCGGCTTACCCCTAACGGTAACTTTGCCTTTTTTTGATGGGTGCTTGAATTGCCTATGATCTCCTTTAGTGTACATTTCAATCCACCCATCTTCTTTGAGCATTCTAATCACTTCTTTCACTTTGTATCTATCCATTGCAAATATTGTTGAGTAGCACAAAGGTAGTAAATTTTCTACTATTCTGCAAACAAAAGCCACAGCAAAAATTATGGATATTATCACTTTTTTCTTAAAAGTGTCAATTACAACATGAAAGTCAATATGTGATTTTTTGTAAAGCGGGTGAAAATGGAGGGATTTTGGCGGATTTCGGCGATTTTTCAAATGATTTATCTGCGAGTATATCTTAGAAATCAGTAACTTTGCCGGGGAAATTGTTGCCGACTTCAGCCAACCAGTGTTTTGTTGATTTTTTGGCAATGAGTATCATTGCCGAAAAAAGGAAACGGCAATAAGGATTAAACGATGAAACATAACATACACTGTAAGAATTAAATATCACAAAAAAACTACAATATGATTATGAAAGCAAAATTATTGATTCTTTCTTTGGTGGCTGCCGGTGCTGTGATTCCGGCGAGCGCCTACGAGGGCCGACTGCTCCGCTTCCCTGCCACTAATGGCACTGAGGTGGTGTTTTCGTATGCCGGTGACCTCTATTCAGCCCCTATCGAGGGTGGAGAGGCAAAGCATCTCACTTCGCATGAGGGCTATGAAATGTTTGCACGCTTTTCGCCCGATGGCAAGCAGATAGCTTTCACGGGACAATATGATGGCAGCACCGAAGTGTATCTCATGCCTGCCACAGGCGGCACCCCCACACGTCTCACCTACACCGCAACCAATGCCCGCGACAATCTTGCTGACCGCATGGGGCCGAACAATGTGGTGATGTGCTGGAGCCGCGACGGCAAGAATATCGTCTATCGCAACCGTATCAGTTCGGGCTTCGACGGCCGCCTCTACACCATCTCACCCGAGGGTGGTATGTCGCAGCAAGTGCCACTGCCCGAGGGTGGATTCTGCTGCTATTCACCCGATGGGAAGAAACTTGCCTACAACCGCGTGTTCCGCGAGTTCCGCACCTGGAAATACTATAAGGGCGGTATGGCTGATGATATTTGGATTTACGACCCCGAAGCCGGCAAGGTGGATAATGTCACCAACAATGTGGCGCAGGATATTTTCCCCATGTGGATTGGCGATGAGATTTTCTTTGCCAGCGACCGCGACAACACCATGAACCTTTTTAGCTACAATACCGTGACAAAAGCCACCACCAAGGTGACCGATTTCACCGAGTACGACGTGAAATTTCCCAGCACCGATGGCCGCATTATAGTGTTTGAGAATGGGGGCTACATTTATAAGTTTGACCCAGCCACCCGCAAATCAACAAAAATACACATTGAGATGCACGACGAGGGCAATGCCGCCCGAGCCGAGATACGCAATGTGAAGGACTTTATCAATTCGTGGGCAATTGCGCCCGACGGCAGCCGTCTGCTCTTTGGTGCCCGTGGCGACATCTTTGATGTTCCCGGTGAGAAAGGCGT
>JBJFEF010000070.1:1625-2908 GCA_051890435.1 Muribaculaceae bacterium | reverse complement strand
CTCATCGCCGAAGACTCCATCAGCCGATTCTATGGCGTGAAGTTCTCTCCCGACAGCCGCTGGATTACTTACACGCGCCCGGCCCGCAACAACATGAGCGTTGTCTATCTCTACGACCTCCGCTCTCGCCGCGAAACTGCCGTTACCGAAGACTGGTACGGCTCATCGGCTCCGGCTTTCAGCACCGACGGCAAATACCTCATTTTCGCATCGGCACGCGACTTCAATCCCATCTACAGCTACACCGAGTGGAACCACGCCTACACCAATATGGAGGGCGTGTACATCGCGCTGCTCTCGAAAGGCACTCCTTCGCCTTTCCTTGAGAAAGACGACAAAGTGACCGTAGAAACTCCAAAGGCCGACGAATCGAAAGCCTCCGACAAGAAAAAGACCAACAAAAAGGCAAAGAAGGCTGCCGCAACCGACGACAATGCCACCGCCATCGACCTCGACGGCATCGGCGACCGCATAATCAAGCTCCCTCTCACGAGCGGGAACTACGGCAATTTCTATTGCAACGGAAAGAAACTCTGGTACAACAACGGCTCGGAAATATCGGTGTTCGACTTCGCAAAGCAGAAAAGCGAATCGTTTGGCAAGGGCATTCTTGCCGTTGCCGACAATGGCAAGAAGGCTGCTCTGCTCGCCGCAGGACGCAAGTTCTACATGATGGACTTCCCTGCCGACAAGGCTTCGACCGAAAAGCCCGTCAATCTCGACCGCCTTGCCGTGAATATCAACTACTCCGAGGAGTGGGAGCAAATCTACAATGAGGCATGGCGTGCCTACCGCGACGGCTTCTACCTTGAGAACATGCACGGAGTGGATTGGAACAAGATGCACGACAAATATGCTGCCTTGCTGCCCTATGTGAAGTGCCGACAGGACCTCAGCTATGTGATTGGCGGACTTATCGGCGAACTTGCCTGCGGTCATGCCTACGTTGATCCGGGCGATTTCAAGGGTATCGACGTGGTGCAGACCGGTATGCTTGGTGCTGAGGTGAGTGCTCACGAGAGCGGCTATTTCCGCATCGACCATATTCTGAAAGGCGCTCCATATAGCAAGGAACTGCTGTCGCCGCTCACCGAGATTGGCTTGAACGTGAAGGAGGGCGACTTTATCATTGCCATCGATGGCGTTCCCACCACCGAAGTGAAGAATATCTATGCCCTGCTTGAAGGCAAGGCAGGAGTTCCCACCGAGCTAACCATCAATTCCACACCGAGCGCTACAGGTGCGCGCAACATAGTGATTTCGCCCATTGCCGACGAATATCC
>JBJFEF010000070.1:0-1525 GCA_051890435.1 Muribaculaceae bacterium | reverse complement strand
ATGTACCGCAACTCAAAGCAAAACGGCTTGATACCCGAAGGCACAGCCTACGGCCCCAAGGTGCTGCTTGTGAGCAAATATTCGGCAAGCGACGGCGACCTCTTCCCATGGAGCTTCAAGGCGGTGAAACTGGGCAAGGTGATAGGCACACGCTCGTGGGGCGGTATTGTGGGAATCACATCGTCGCTGCCCTACATCGACGGCACCGACATACGCATACCGTTCTTCACCAACTACGACGCCGCTACCGGCAAGTGGATTGTGGAAAATCACGGCGTTGACCCCGACATTCTCATCGACAACGACCCCATCAAGGAGCAAGCCGGCATCGATGAGCAGCTCAACAAGGCTATTGAGGTGATACTTGAGGAGCTCAAGAGCTACAAGCCGCTTCCGCGCACTCCCGAACCTCGCACAATGAAAGACATCGGCGTGAAATAACGTCGAGAGCTTTCCATAACGCGTAATTTATCGACAAATTAACCCACATAAAGCAGAAAAATCAAGAGAGCTTGGTTTTTCTGCTTTCTACTGCGTAAATTTTTAGTAACTTTGTGGCGCGAAATGAATTATTCAGGAGAAATGGAGAGAAAGGACTTTGAGATAATGGCTCCCGTGGGCTCATGGGAGTCGCTTGTGGCTGCCGTTCAAGGAGGAGCCGATGCCATCTACTTCGGCATCGAGGGGCTGAATATGCGTGCCAAGTCGGCAAACAATTTCACTATCGACGACATGCGCCGCATTGCCGCCTATTGCCAAGAGAACGGGCTGAAAAGCTACCTCACGGTGAACACTGTGGTATTCGATAATGACTTGTCGCTCATGCGCAGCATCGTCGATGCCGCCAAGGAGGCGCAAGTGACTGCTATCATAGCCGCCGACATGGCTACGATACTCTATGCCCGCTCAATCGACGTGGAGGTGCACATAAGCACACAGGTGAATGTGTCGAACACCGAGGCAGTGCGCTTCTATTCGCAATTTGCCGATGTGATGGTGCTTGCCCGCGAGGTCGATTTGGAGCAGGTGAGCCACATTCACGAAGCCATTGTGCGCGACAACATTTGCGGACCACACGGCAAGCCGGTGCGCATCGAGATGTTTTGTCACGGAGCATTGTGCATGGCAGTGTCGGGCAAGTGCTACCTCAGCCTGCACGAGACAGGAGCCTCAGCCAACCGTGGGGCGTGCCGCCAGATTTGCCGCCGTAGCTACACAGTGCGCGACCGCGAAACAGGCGACGAGCTCGACATCGAGAACCAGTATATCATGTCGCCCAAGGACCTCAAGACCATTCACTTCATGAACAAGATGATTGATGCCGGAGTGCGTGTACTGAAGATTGAGGGTCGAGCCCGCGGACCCGAATATGTGCGCACGGCAGTGAGCTGCTACAATGAAGCCATCAACGCTTGCCTCGACGGCACCTTCAGCGACGAGCGCGTGGCAGAGTGGGACGAGCGACTGAGCCGCATCTTCAACCGCGGCTTCTGGAATGGCTACTACCTGGGGCAGCGCTTGGGCG
>JBJFEF010000069.1:0-2707 GCA_051890435.1 Muribaculaceae bacterium | reverse complement strand
AAGCACGAATCGACGAGCTCCAGAAGAATTTTGCCTCCTTTGAGCAAATCAAGCGTTTCACTCTGCTCCCAAAAGCCTTCAGCATGGAGACCGGTGAGCTAACCAACACGCTCAAGATTCGCCGCGCCATCATCAACAAGCTTTACAGCCGCGAAATCGAGGCTATGTATGCCTGATTCTCGTCGCTGCAAGGCTTTTCTCCCGCAAGCCTGTCTGCCATCTTCGGCGCACCGGCTTCGGAACTATTAGAAACAAAACATTTTTATTAATCATTTAATCCCCATCAACTCAAGTGATTACACAAGAGCAACTAAAAGAGACGCAAGAGCGCGAGGATGCGCTGAGGAGGTATCTTTGACATCGATAGCAAGCGTATCGAAGTAGAAGAAGAAGAACTGCGCACTCATGTGCCCGACTTCTGGAGCGACCAGAAGGCTGCCGAGGCGCAAATGCGCAAAGTGAAGGAATTACACTATTGGATCGACAATTACGACGAGGTGCGCAAACTCGTGGAGGAGCTGGCTCTTGCCTTTGACTTCATCAAGGAAGAACTCGTCACCGAGGAGGAAATCGACGAGCTTTATGCCCGCACTGTCGGCAAGATTGAGCAACTCGAGCTGCGCAATATGCTCCGCCTCGAAGAAGACAAGCTCGGTGCCGTGCTTCGAATCAATTCGGGCGCCGGCGGCACTGAAAGCCAGGATTGGGCTCAGATGCTCATGCGAATGTATCTCCGCTACTGCGAGCGTCACGGCTACAAAACCACCATCTCGCAGCTCCTTGAGGGCGACGATGCCGGCATCAAGTCGGTGACTATCAAGATTGAAGGTGATTTCGTATATGGCTATCTCAAGAGCGAAAACGGCGTGCACCGCCTGGTGCGCGTGTCGCCCTACAACGCCCAGGGCAAGCGAATGACGTCGTTTGCTTCGGTGTTCGTAACGCCGCTCGTCGATGACACCATCGAGGTCAACATCGAGCAGGCTCGCATCTCGTGGGATACCTTCAGAAGCGGTGGTGCCGGCGGTCAGAACGTCAACAAGGTGGAATCGGGTGTTCGCCTGCGCTACCAATTCAAGGACCCCTACACCGGCGAAGAAGAAGAAATCCTCATCGAGAACACCGAAACTCGCGACCAGCCCAAAAACCGCGAGAACGCAATGCGCCACCTGCGCTCCATTCTCTATGAGAAGGAGATGCAGCACCGACGCGCCGAGCAGCGCAAAGTGGAAGACAGCAAGATGAAAATCGAGTGGGGATCCCAAATTCGCAGCTACGTCTTCGACGACCGCCGCGTGAAGGACCACCGCACCAACTATCAGACGTCGGACGTTAACGGCGTGATGGATGGCGAAATCGATGAATTTATCAAGGCATACCTCATGGAATTTGCCGGAAAATAAAAAATAACGTAAAGAACAAGTGTGAGAAGTTCACTCTTACCAAATTACCCTTACCACCTCTTACTTCCCACACTTGTCCTTTACTTTTTTTATTTGTAACACCCTCTCACCTCTCACCTCTCACCTCTCACCTCTCACCTCTCCACTCTTACCTCTTACCTCTCCACTCTTACCTCTTACCTCTCACCTCTTACCTCTTACCTCTCACCTCTTACCTATAAGAAAGAAATTATGGAAAATCTCACTATCGTTAAAGTCGGCGGAAAAATCGTGGAAGAAGAAGCCTCTCTCAAGCAGCTTCTCGCCGATTTCTCTGCAATCGAAGGCAAAAAACTTCTCGTGCACGGCGGCGGACGCTCTGCCACTCGCATGGCTGAACGACTCGGAATCGCCACTCAGATGGTCGATGGCCGCCGCATCACCGACACTCCCATGCTCGAGGTGGTTACAATGGTTTATGGCGGACTGGTGAACAAGACCATCGTAGCTCGCCTGCAAGCACTCGGAATCAACGCCTTGGGTATGACCGGCGCCGATATGAACATTATGCTCAGCGACCGACGTCCCGTGAAAACCATCGACTATGGCTGGGTGGGCGACGTGCGACAAGCCGACGGCGACGCTCTCGCACGCCTCATCGACTCGGGTGTGGTGCCCGTGGTGGCGCCCCTCACTCACGACGGTAAAGGAAATATGCTCAACACAAACGCCGACACTATGGCAGGCGAAACAGCAAAAGCCCTCGCCAAGCACTATCGCGTCACTCTGGTGTTCTGCTTCGAGAAAAACGGCGTGCTGCGCGACGAAAACGACGACGATAGCGTCATCCCCTCAATCACCCCCGAGGAATACGCACAATTGCGTGCCGAAGGCATAGTGCAAGGCGGAATGATACCGAAACTCGACAATTCCTTCGCCACCCTCGCTGCCGGCGTGAGTGAAGTGGTTATCACAAAGGCTTCCAATCTCCACAACCTCACCCTCGGCACCCACCTCCGCTAACCCCGCTATCCATCATCAGCACCGCCCCTGCGATGCAATATCCTCTTTCGTGAAATTCGTGTGATTCGTGTTCACAAAAACCACTGTGCGGATTCTGCGGATTCTGCGTGAGGCTCCACAAAATTTCGTGTGATTCGTGTTCACAAAAAAACACTCTGCGGATTCTGCATGAGCCACCACAAAATTTCGCATGATTCGTGTTCACAAAAAAAACACTCTGCGGATTCTGTGTATTCTGCGTGAGGCTCCACAAAAATTTCGGGCAATCCACATGAGGCAAGAAGTTATTTTTTCGCTCCTTC
>JBJFEF010000068.1:0-2714 GCA_051890435.1 Muribaculaceae bacterium | reverse complement strand
ATTGGCGCCGTAGGCGTACAACCGTCCGCGATGGCGTATTGGGCTAAAAAGTATAGCCACCTCGGCTGGGGTGGCTATTGTTGTTTCGGTTGTTCTGTCGGTTTCCAACGGTCGGGTAGTAGGTCGCGGTAGTTGTCTATCGGGGTCGTCGGTGGCCATGCTGCGCAGCGGTTGATGACGTCGCAAAAGTAGTCGAAGACGTTTACCTTGCATTGGTGGCAGGTGATGGCTAATGAGTGGTATAGTGCTGCTGCCTCGGCTCCGCTGTGCGAACCGATTGTCAACCGTCGACGGGTCAGGGCTATGTAGCGATTGACGCGTTCGACCTCGTTGTTGTCGAGTCGATATGTCGCTGAGCTGAAGATATACGGAATCTCCTCCCATTGCTTGAGCGCATGTTCGGTGGCTGCAAGTAGCGGGTCGTCTGGAGGGACTCCGGGACGATTTTTGATTGCCATGAGTCTTCTATGGATTTTTTCGAGCATCACTCCGGAGTATCGCTGTCGCCACTGCAGATGTTGCTCTTCCGTCCATCCGTCTTTGCCTATTCGGTGTTTGTGCTCGAAGTGGTATAACAGTCCAAATAGTTTTGCGATTTCTTGTGCCTTTGGATTGTCTTTCAGGTCAAGGAATTTTCTCTTGATATGTTGCAGGCATGGCAGTCGCCTGATTTCTGACATCTCGCCGATGCCTATATGTCGATATCCTGAGTAGTAATCACATTGGAATGCTCCTTTGAAGCCTTTGATGTGCTGCTCGAACACTTCGGCTGAACGGGATCCGTCGTCGTAAAAGAAGTATACAAGTCTGCTTTTCATTCCTGCGAACACCCATATATATCCTTTCTTGATTTTCTTGCCCGTCGGTGTCGCTACTTGCAAGCGCACTTTCTGATAGGTTTCGTCTCCGCAGATGTAGTTGTCTTCTAACACTGCCTTTGCAAGTGCTTTGTAAAGATTCTCCAGCTGGACTTTCACCTTGGTGATTAGTTTTTGTGCTGTGCCTTTATCAAGGTCGAAGCCGTGTGAGCGGAAGTATTCTACAACACTTTCAAGCGGTATGCCGTGAAGGTAGCGTAATTCGGCGAGTCCGGCGATGAACGAGGCGGCATATTGCGAGTTTAGCAGCGGTGTTGCCGGTGCTGAACCGTAATAGAATTTCTTATTCTGAATATATTTCTTTATTCTGTAGATAATTTTCCTGAAGCGCACCGGCACCATGTCATAGCGTACCACTAAGTTCTCGCTGACAAATGTGGCTAAAGCGGGATCGAAGTCAGGATCGTCCGGCTCTACTGTCACGGTTTCTATCTCACATTCGGGATGGTTTTTTCGCTTGGCTCCGTTGTTGGCACGCTTCTTCTCCGGGTTCGGCTGCGGAGCGTCGGGCGCCGCTTGCTTCGGCTGGCGTTCTGAGGGCGACCCTTGCAGCCGCTTCATGGCCTGACGCACAGCTTTCTCTTTGCTCAGCTCAGCTCCCTTGCCTCTTAGGACATCTTCTAGAGATGCAATCTGCTTGCGAAGCTCATCAACGGTAGCCGTCAGTTTCTCGTTAGCCAAAGTGAGCGAATTGACAGCAGCAAGCGCCTCGTCAAGTCTCCCTTGAAGAAACTTGTTTTGGCGCTGCAAAAGTTCTGTCATCTCATCCTTTTTCATGGTGTAAAGTTACAAATAAATTTTCAATTGTGCAACTTTTTACACCATTTATATTGTTGGCTATCAAATTGTTAGACCCTATTTTACGGCCATTCTAAAGCGATTCTCGACCGTTACTTTTACGGGTGTGAGGCCCCTCATTAGTAAATAAAACTCGTCCCATTGAAGTCTACGAACGCCGCCATCACCCTGTTTTGCAGCCTCTCGAAAACGGCCTTGCGTCAGACTCTTTGTATACATCAAAAAACCGTCACCATCCCACTTTAGAGCCTTCATGGTCTTGCGATCCTTAGAGAAAAACACATAAACATCACCCGATGCAGGAGAATGACCATCCCATGACCACACCATCTGACTCAGACCGCGGATGCCATATCGCATCGACACCGGGCGTCGGCACACCCATAGACGCAACCCATGCTCAAGCCCCCACATAGCAGCCCTCCTTCTTCATCATTCTGACAAACTCAGCAACAGTAGCCACATCAGTATTCGCCGGAAAACTGACGGCGATATGCCCGTCGGCACTTACAGTTATCACATTACCGCAGTCAGCCGGAAGAAAGCCCGCCTCCTCGAATACAACACTCTCAAACGGAATCTCCTGACAATGACGCTTCGGGTCCCACTTTCCACCAACCTTATAGCCAGGCAAATCGATGACATTTAGACCATTGTCCTTCAGGTAATAGTGCATTCTTGCATAAAAGACACCTCTGTCTCTGCAAAATGCAGCAAAAGCACCCGGCTGTTGACCATTTTCGCAAAGATCCTTGAAATCATTATAAATCTTGGAATAAACCAAAGCCATACTACCTCGCTTGGGGAGCGATTCCGGACCAAATTCGTCTTTTAGCGTCCGGCGAACCATAGAGACACTGACGCCATAAGACTTGCAGTATGCACTAAAAGAAGACGGTTGTCGACCACTGTCGCACAACTCCTTGAAAGACGTATAAACACGTTTGCAAAGCTCAACATTATCCATAATTCAAATTTTACGGCAAAGTTAAGACAATTACCGACCGGCGTCAATACGCCATCGCGGACGGTTGTACC
>JBJFEF010000067.1:0-10031 GCA_051890435.1 Muribaculaceae bacterium | reverse complement strand
ATGATTATCCGCGGCTACCTCACCGGCAGCGCATGGCGTGAGTATCAGGCAGGCTGCCGCGAGCTTTGCGGCGTGAAGCTTCCCGACGGAATGCGTGAGAATGAGCGTTTCCCCGAGCCTATCATCACTCCCACCACAAAAGCCGATGCCGGACACGACGAGAACATTTCGCGCGAGGAGATTATCGCCCAGGGCATAGTGAGCAAGGAAGACTATGAGACTATGGAGCGCTACACCCGTGCACTCTTTGCCCGCGGCACTGAGATAGCTGCGGCAAAGGGCTTGATTCTTGTGGATACGAAATATGAATTTGGAAAGCGCGACGGCAAGGTGATTCTCATCGACGAGATTCACACCCCCGACTCGTCACGCTACTTCTATGCCGATGGCTATGAGGAGCGCTTTGAGAAGGGCGAGGCACAGCGCCAGCTCTCGAAGGAATTTGTGCGCCAGTGGCTTATCGACCACAACTTCATGGGCAAGGCAGGCCAGCAGGTGCCTGAGATGACCGATGAATATTGCGACTCGGTGTCGCAGCGCTACATTGAGCTTTATGAGCACATCACCGGCGAGAAGTTTGTGGCTGCTGCCGATGATGATATTGCAGCCCGCATCGAGAAGAATGTGGCAGCTTATCTGGCAACGCTGAAGAAATAAGAAAAATTTTATTCACACAATCGGGACGGGAGGCAGCCATCGCGTGCCGCCTCTTTCCGATTGCCAATTCCATACGCATCACAAGTGAAATATAAAGCAGAATCGATAAAGCCCTACAACGACACTGAGAGCAAGACGGGGCAGGTGAGGCAGATGTTTGACTCCATAGCGCCTGCCTACGACTTCATGAACCGTGCCATGACGCTCGGAATCGACCGTCTGTGGCGCCGCAAGGCGGTGCGCATGTTGGGCAAGTCGCAGCCCGGGCACATACTCGATGTGGCTACGGGCACCGGCGACCTCGCTTTGCTTTTGCATCGTATGCTCAAGCCCAAGCAGGGGATTGTGGGCATCGACCTGTCGGAGGGAATGTTGAGTGTGGCGCGTCGCAAGGTGGCAGATGCCGGGCTTGGCGACGCCATCAGCTTTGAAGCCGGCGACTGCCTCAATCTGCGCTTTGCCGACGGCTCATTTGATGCCGTGACGGTGGCATACGGGGTGCGCAACTTCGAGCACCTCGACCGCGGCTATGCCGAGATGCACCGTGTGCTTGCCAAGGGTGGTGTGCTGTGTGTGGTGGAGTTATCGACGCCCACGGGGTGGCTCACGCGCAAGCTCTACGACCTCTACACGCTCCACATCATTCCGCTTGTGGGCAGGCTGGTGTCGCGCGACGTGCGAGCCTACCGCTATCTGCCCGAGAGCATAGCGGCGGTGCCCCAGGGAGAGGCAATGCTCGACATCATGCGAGCTGCGGGTTTCACCGAGTGCAGCTACAAGCCGCTCACTTTCGGCACTTGCACTATCTATCTCGCTACCAAGTAGAACGACGCTGAAAGCAGTTGCGATATTGATGAGCGGCTGCGCAAAAAAATACCATATAGCACCTTTAAGCCATGAAAGTGTAAGGCTTGAAGGTGCTATATACTTTTTTAGCTATAAATGGCTATAAATTAGGGAAATAGGCAAGATTTGCATTATTAAAAATTTAAGTATATCAAAGGGTGAATTAAAAATATTTTTAAAAAAATAGCAAAAAAATTTGGTTGGTATGTGTAAAGATATTAAATTTGTCGCGAATTACCAATCAAGATATTAAAGATATATAACCAGAGTTGTAATAAAAACCAAATTAATTGTAACTAACATTTTTCCAATTATTATAAACCCAAAAATCTTTAGTTATGAAATGTAACTATTATCTACACACAACGAGAAAGACTGCAGTCTTGCTGTTATGCGGACTAATGGGTCTTTCATCGCTGACAATGGAGGCCTCGCCATCGGGAGCACCCGTTGCACAGGCAGCAGAGAGGAACACATTCAAGGTATCGGGCTTGGTGCTCGATGAGAATGGCGAACCGGTAATCGGAGCAACAATTGCAGAAGCAAACACGCAGCGTGGCACTTCGACCGACGTCAATGGAAAATTCACATTGGCAACATCGGGAAAAGATGCTACGCTTAATGTTTCGTTTATCGGCTACAAGACAATGGAAGTGGCTGTGGCAGGAAAGAGCGCACTGCGCATCATCTTGCAACCGGCTACGAATGAGCTCGACGAGGTGGTGGTAACCGCCCTCGGTATCAAGCGTGACAAGAAAGCCCTTGGCTATGCAATGCAGGAGGTGAACACAGCAGGTCTCACCGAGAACAAATCGCACTCAGTAGCCAATATGCTACAAGGAAAGGTAGCCGGTGTGCAGATTGCACAATCAGGAACCGGAGTTGGTGGTTCTACCCGCATCATCATGCGTGGCTTGAACTCACTGTCGCAGAACAACCAGCCGCTGTGGGTGGTTGACGGACTTCCCATCAGCGATAACACTACCGATCAGGCAGGCCAGTGGGGTGGTAGCGACTATGCAGGAGCAGCATCGCAAATCAACCCCGAGGACATCGAGAGCATCTCGGTGCTGAAGGGCGCCAATGCAGCAGCACTCTATGGCTCGCGTGCACAGAACGGTGCTATCATCGTGACCACAAAGAAGGGCAAATATGGCCAGCCGCTGCGCGTGGAGTATAACGGAACACTCAATGTGACCACCACTTACTCTCCCTATGAGTATCAGAACATCTATGGACAAGGCTCAGCCGGCAACTTCGACATCAACAGCAAGTCCAGCTGGGGTCCGAAGATGGAAGGACAGACTGTGGAGCACTGGCGCAACAAGTTCTATGGCGACGACCGCTATAGCAGCTATAAGCTTTTGCCGCAAGATGACTACATCAGCGACTTCTATCGTGCCGGTGTGAACTACACCAACACCGTTACGGCATCGGCAGGTAGCGAGAACCTTTCGGGACGTTTCTCGTTCACCGATTCGCGTAACAACGACGTAATCCCCAACTACAGCCAGAACCGCCAGTATTTCGATATGAACACTCAGTTCAAGAGCAAATATATCGACCTCGGCGTGAAGGTGAACTACATGCGTGAGAAGACGCTCAACCGCCCGGGTCAAGGTGAGTATGGCGTGAACCTTCAGCTCGTGAAGATGGCACGCGGCATTCGCCTTGCCGACCTCAAGGATCCGCGCGGAGTGGGACAATATGCCTACAACACCGTGAACTGGACCGGACCGAGCGAGAACTACTCCAACCCCTACGCAATGCAGATCAATGAGAACGGTAGCAACGCAGTGCGCAACCGTATCATCGGACAGGTGAGCGCAACAGCACACTTCACCGACTATCTGCGCCTCACCGGCCGTGTGGGAATCGACTGGTATAACGATATTCTCAAGAGCTACAACACGCTTCCCGACCCATCGTCGGTAGCTTCGTCGTACTCAACCAGCCGACTCAATAACAAGGAGTTTAACGCCGACCTTATCCTCTACTTCGACAAGACATTCAACGACTTCTCGGTGAATGCCAACTTGGGAACATCGGTCAACAACATACAGTCGCAGAGCCTTGCCGGCTCGGCAGGCAAGTTTGCCATTCCGGGCTTCGTGAGCCTCTCTAATGGTAGCGCACAGACTGTAACTGAGGGATACTCGAAGAAGGAAATCCAATCAGTATTTGCACAGGCATCGGTGGGCTATAAGGGAATGCTTTACCTCGACCTCACCGGCCGTAACGACTGGTCATCGACACTTCCTGCCAACAACCGCTCTTACTTCTATCCCTCTGTGGGCTTGAGCGGCATAATCACCGAAATGGTGAAACTGCCCGACTGGCTCAACTATTGGAAGGTGCGCGGCTCATGGGCAAAGGTGGGTAACGATACAGATCCCTACAGGCTTGTTACTTATTATTATCTGTGGACCGGCGACAAGGTTAACCCCGATGTGCTCAAGCTCTATCGCGGTGCAACCAAGGCACTTTCTGACCTCAAGCCCGAGAGCACCACATCGTATGAAATCGGTACGGAGGCACGCTTCTTCAACAACCGCCTCAACTTCGACTTCACTTACTATAACACTGAGACAAAGGACCAGATTCTTGGCGTAGCACTGCCGGGTTCGTCGGGTTACTCTTCGAAGCGTATAAATGGCGGTCTTATCAAGAGCCACGGTCTGGAGGTAATGATTGGTGGAACAATCATCCAAACCAAGGACTGGAACTGGGATATGAACATCAACTGGGGCTTGAACCGCACTACTTGCGAGAAGCTCGACAGCGAGGCTACACGCTACACCCTCGGAACACTGCGCATCGGTTCGGTAGTAGTGGATGAGGGAGGCCGCTATGGCGACATCGTGGGCAAGGCCTACAAGCGCGACGACCAGGGCCGTATCATCGTTGACGACAACGGACTGCCAATGCGCGAATCGAACAAGGTGGTGGGCAACATGATGCCAAACTGGACCGGATCAATCACCAACACCCTCCGCTGGAAGGACCTCACATTCTCGGCACTTATCGACGTGCGCGAGGGAGGAGAGTTTATCTCACTCACCGACAGCTATGCATGCCAGGCAGGTACATCGGCACGCACTCTTGAGGGTCGTGAAGGTGCTACAATCGTAGTGCCCGGCGTTACAGCCGACGGCAAGGCCAACACCAAGGCGGTAACAGCCGAGAACTACTGGAGCAGCATTGCCGGACCAGATGGAATTGCCGAGGAGTTTGTGCATAGCTCAACATATGTGAAGATGCGTGAGATGTCGCTTGGTTACATCTTGCCGCAGAAGTGGTTTATGCACTCGCCAATCTCTTATGTGAAATTGTCACTCGTAGCCCGCGACCTGTTCTACATCTACAAGGCAGCGCCGGTTAATCCCGAGGGAGCATTCTCACGTAGCGACTATGCACAGGCATTTGAGCTTGCCTCACTGCCACCGACACGCAGCATAGGATTCTCATTAAACGTTAAATTCTAACCCCCACAGAATACAGCTATGAAACTAAATATAAAGAAATCATTAAGTGCACTGAGCGCATTGGCATTGATGACAGCATGTACAGGCGATTTCGATGAAATGAACCAGAACCCCAATGCCATCACATCGCCCAACCCCAGCTATATGATGCCTTATATACAGGAGTATGGCGCACACATCGCTTCTTGGGAATTTCAGGTAGGACCCAACTTGCACTGCAACCTCTATGCACAGTATTTTGCCAACTCGGCAACCTACTTCAACAGTGACTCCTACACCTACAACAGCGCGTGGGTGACCGATGGCTACTGGAACTCCTACTATGTAACAGTGCTCACACAGGCGAAGTCGGCAAAGACAGTTGCCGATGCCGACCCCACCTACAGCAACATCTACCAGTGCATCCGCATCTTCACTGCACGCTGCACGGCACAGACTACCGACCTCTTTGGTGATATTCCCTACACAGAGGCAGGAATCGGTAATGCCGATGCAAAATACGACAGCCAGGAGAGCATCTATAACGACGTGTTCAAGGAACTCACCGAGGCAGTGGAATTGCTCAATGCCAAGAAGGACGACATGACACAAGTGCCTTTCTTGAGCCAGCAAGACCTTATCTTCGACGGCGACCTCACGAAGTGGATGAAGTTTGCCAACTCATTGCGTCTGCGCTATGCAATGCGTCTTGCCTACAAGGACGCTGCAAAGGCAAAGCAAGAGGCTGAGGCAGCCCTGAAGGCTCCGGGCGGACTGATGACAAGCAACGACGACAATGCAGGCGTGTTTATCTCGGGTAAGGGACAAAATGGCTGGCCATTGTTCCAGATTTCGGGTTGGGGCGAGTTCTGCATGAGCAAGACCATGGAGAATATCCTCAAGAACACAAGCACCGTGCTCGACCCGCGTACAACGCTGTGGTTTGGACACACCGACACATCTACTGCAGCCAACCCTGTGTATGCCGGTGTTCCCAACGGACTTTCAGCCGACGGACTTTCGGCATATCCCGACCGCTCTTACACTTGGGGCTACCAGAACTGTCCTGCATGGAACGCAGGCGACACCCGACCAAGCAACTTCTTGATTGGCAAGCGCCAGAAGGTGATGGAATACTCAGAGGTTTGCTTCCTCAAGGCTGAGGCAGCACTCCGCGGCTGGGCCGGTGCAGGTGATGCCAAGAGCAACTATCTTGCAGGTATCAAGGCTTCGCTCGACTATGAGCGTGCCGGCTTGGATGCATCATACTACAGCACTGCCGACGATGACACCTACATGACAACAGGCAAGGTGGCATGGGATGCCGAGACCACTGAGGAAGGACACATGAAGCAAATCATCACCCAAAAGTGGATTGCTCTCTATCCCGATGGTGAGGAGGCTTGGACAGAGTTCCGCCGCACAGGTTATCCCGACCTTATGCCGGTGGCACAGAGCCTTGAGCCGACCCTCCCGCAGGGCACTTTCATCAAGAAGCTCCGCTACACCGACGATGAGCTCCGTGAGAACAGCAATGCTACCGACGGCTCGCTCAACCAGGGCAAGGGCGATGGCATGAACGTGAGAGTTTGGTGGGATACTGCCCGTTACAAATAATGTAATGAACAACTCCTGAACATAATTGTTTTTAATTAGGGAAGCGCCCTTCCACCTATGCCCTGCATTGGAGGAACGGGCGCTTATCCTATTTGTTTCTTATAAAAAGAAGTGACGACATGAAGAAGATTTTCTTGCTTTCGATGCTGCTAATGTGCCTTTGTGGCACAATGTCGGCGTCAGACAGCTGCCACGATATGGTGCTGCTCTATTCGGGCGGCAACCATAGGGTGATGAAGTGGAATGCCGCCGAGTGTGCTCCAAATGTGAGCTATGTGGATGAGGCGGGGAAGGAACACTGGCTGTTCGACAGCTTTCTGCTGCTCGAAATCTACTCGGGACTGGGCAAGGACGATGTGGAATATGCCCAGGGCTACCATCACTATCCTGCCTCAAAAGCCGACTGGAAGAGGCTGCTCGACTCATATTGCGCTGCCACAACCGGCATTGGCGGGCTGAACGAGGCGATAGGCAATGCCATTGCCCGCATAGGCAAGCCCGAGAAGAAGCATGGGGTGGTGATAGGCATTCCGCAGCCCATCATTTCCGAGCCGCTTGAGCACGACACGTTGCGCAACGATTGGGGCTTGCTCGACAACGGCGTAAAGCCCGATTTTGCCAATGCCGGGCATTGCATCGAGGCAGTGCGGTGGTATATCGACTATGCAGTGGCTGCCTTTGAGAAGATGAACTATGAGAATGTGAAGCTCGAAGGCTTCTACTGGATTGCCGAGCACGACTCCGACACTCACACGATTATTCCTGCCGTGTCGGGCTATCTCGTCGAGCGTGGATATTCGTTTCACTGGATTCCCTTCTTTGGCGCTCACGGCACTGAGCAGTGGAAGGAGCTGCGCTTCACCAAGGCATTCTTGCAGCCCAACTATTTCTTCAGCAAGGAGCCGATAGAGGGGCGCCTCGATGTGGCATGCCGCACGGCCATCGGTCTTGACATGGGCATGGAAATAGAGTTTGACGAGATGGTGCTGAAGTCGTGCAGTGATTGTCGCGCCGACCGCTTGCGGCTGTATATGGACAAATTCCGCGAATATGGCATCTGGGCCGACAAGGATATAGCCTACTACATAGGCAGCCATGCTCTCAACAGCCTCTACGACTCGGCCGATGCCGCCGACCGCCGGCTCTATCTTGATTTCTGCCGGTTTGTGTCGTCGCGGCGCTAATGCTTGTTAAGCGGTGGAGTGATAGCTTGAAGTGGCTGTGGAGCGTGGTGATTTGCATAAATTTTGGATAAGTTTTGCGGCATATCAGCAAATTTGTGTATATTTGCAAATCAGAAACAAAACATACTCACACATAAACTTATATTGTTATTATGGCAGGAATAAATTGTATTGGTATTCTCACTTCGGGAGGTGATGCTCCGGGAATGAACGCTGCAATCCGTGCGGTGACCCGCTCGGCGATTTTCGGAGGATTCAAGGTGAAAGGAATCTATCGCGGCTATCGCGGCCTTATCACCGGCGAAATCGTGGAATTCAAGACCCAGAACGTGTCGAATATCATTCAGGTGGGAGGTACTATCCTGAAAACAGCCCGTTGCAAGGAGTTTCAGACTCCCGAAGGCCGACAGTTAGCCTATGAGACTTTGAAGAAGGAGGGCATAGATGCCCTGGTGGTGATAGGTGGTGACGGATCGCTCACCGGTGCCCGCATTTTTGCTACGGAATTCAACTTCCCGATTGTGGGCTTGCCCGGCACTATCGACAACGACCTCTATGGCACCGACAAGACCATTGGATATGACACAGCACTCAACACCATCATGGAGTGTGTGGATAAGATACGCGACACTGCCACCTCGCACGAGCGCCTCTTCTTCATTGAGGTGATGGGACGCGATGCCGGCTTCCTCGCACTGAATGGCGCAATCGCCACCGGAGCCGAGGCTGCTATCATCCCCGAGATTTCCACTGAGGTTGACCAGCTTGCCGACCTCATCCAGAATGGCTTCCGCAAGAGCAAGAACTCATCGATTGTGCTTGTGGCTGAAAGCCCCATCACAGGAGGAGCAATGGCACTTGCCGAGCGCGTGAAGAATGAATATCCGCAATACGACGTGCGTGTGACTATTCTGGGTCACTTGCAGCGTGGAGGCTCGCCTACAGCCGTCGATCGCATTCTTGCTTCGCGCATGGGAGCAGCTGCAGTTGATGCACTGCTTGAGGACCAGCGCAATGTGATGATTGGCATACGCAACGACGAAATCGTGTATGTGCCGTTCTCGAAGGCAATCAAGAACGACAAGCCGATTAACCGCGAGCTGCTCAACACTCTGCGCCGCCTCTCGATCTAATCACACTCACACACAGTAGAAACGCTAACTTATTCTAAGCTGATAAATGGCTAAAGTTAATGATATTGTCCGCTTCCTGAATGCAACAGGAGGCGGACGTATTTCTCGAATAGAGGGAAATATTGCCTACGTGGAAGATGCCGATGGCTTTGAGCAACCGGTGCTGCTGCGCGAATGTGTGGTGGTGGATGCCTCGAAGCCCAAGGCTACAGCCTACGACCGCCCAGTCATCCCTGCTCCGAGCAAGGAGGAGAAGCCTCTGCGCCCCGAGCCGGCTCCGGCTCCTGTGGTGGAGACCGAGGAGGGTGATGTGCTTAATGTGGTGCTTGCCTATGAGCCGCGTGAGCTGAAGCACCTCAACACCACCACCTATGATGCCTACTTGGTGAACGACAGCAACTACTACCTCTATGTGGCATATATGACCCGCGGCGACAATGCCACGGGAATGTGGCGCACTCGCTTCCACGGCATTGTGGAGCCTAACATGCAGGTGCAGCTCGAGGAATTCGGCCATGCCGACCTCACCGATATGTCGCGCGTGGCAGTGCAATATATTGCTTTCAAGGAGGGAAAGGACTTCAAGTTGAAGAATCCGGCCCTTGTGGAGCACCGCCTCGACACAACGAAGTTCTACAAGATTCACTGTTTCCACGATTGTGAATACTTCGACTCGCCGGTGCTTGCCCTCGATGTGGTGCGTGGCGACCGTCCGGCACGGCAGATGGTGATTGACAGCAGTGAGCTGGAGCGAGCCATGCAGCAAAAGCGCAATGCCGACCGCCCTAACCGCCGCCCGGTGGAAAAGCACACCAAGGTGAAGGGCGAAATAGTGGAATGTGACCTGCACATCACCGAGCTGGTGGATACCACGGCCGGAATGAGCAACAGCGACATGCTGCAGATGCAGCTCGACAAATTCCACGAGGTGATGCGCGAAAACTTGCGCCGCCCCGGAGCCAAGGTGGTGTTTATCCACGGCAAGGGTGAGGGAGTGCTGCGCAAGGCGCTCCTCGACGAGCTGCGTCGCAAATATCCGCGCTGCGAGGCACAGGATGCCAGCTTCCGCGAATATGGCTTCGGAGCCACCCTGGTGAAGCTGCACCCATAGTGCAGAGTGACCTTGCCGG
>JBJFEF010000066.1:4720-10127 GCA_051890435.1 Muribaculaceae bacterium | reverse complement strand
GGCATTGAAGTGATGGTGGCACTCGACGTGTCGAACTCAATGAAAGCATCGGCTACCGACGACCCCAAGGGCGTTACACGCCTGCAGAAGGCTAAACTCACGCTCGAAAAACTCATCGACAAATTCGACAACGACAAGGTGGGTCTCATAGTGTTTGCCGGCAATGCCTACACACAGCTTCCCATCACGAGCGACTTCACATCGGCAAAGATGTTTCTCAACAGCATCAACACCGAGATGGTGCCCACACAGGGTACGGCAATCGGTGCCGCAATCAAGCTTGCAATGAACTCATTCACAGGCAATGAGAAGTCGCAAAAAGCTATAATCATCATCACCGATGGTGAAAACCACGAAGACGATGCCCCGGGAATGGCTGAAGATGCAAAGAAAAAAGGCATACAGGTGAACGTGATAGGCTGTGGCTCTACCAAGGGCGCACCTATTCCACTCGCCACAGGAGGATTCATGAAGGATGACAACGGCAACGTAATCACCACCTTCCTCAATGAGCAGATGGCTGAACAAATAGCCAAAGCCGGAGGTGGTATCTACCTCTCGGGCAATGCCGGCGACGCCGTGAGCCGCCTCGATGAGCAACTGAAAAAGCTCGCCAAATCAGACCTGCAAAAGGTGGTCTATTCGCAGCACGACGAGCAATTCCCCGTGTTTGCCTGGCTGGCTTTGGTGGCATTGGTGATTGAAGTGTTTGTGCTCAACCGCAAGAACGCATGGTTGCGCAAGATTAATTTCTTTACGAAGGAGAACAAGCAATGATACGCATTTCATTTTACATTATAGCAATTATCACCTCCATTGTGGCGCTTGCCCCTGTTTCGGCACACGCCGATGAAGCAAAAGGCACCAAGGTGGAGAGTAACCGCGATGAGCGCAACGCCATTCGCAAAGGCAACAAGCTCTTCAACGAGAAGCGCTATGCCGAGGCCGAGGTGGAATACAAGCGTGCACTTCAGCACAATCCGCAAAGCGATGTGGCAAACTACAATCTTGCCCTCTCTTACATACGCCAAGGCGGAAGTGCCGACCCTAACGACGCCAAGAGCCCGGTGAACCAAGCCGAGCAGATATTGAAGAATGTGGTGAAGACAGCCGAAAAGGGGCTTGCTTCACGCGCCTACTACAACCTCGGCAATCTGGCTTTCAACAAACAGAACTACCAGGAGAGCGTGAACATGTATAAGGATGCCTTGCGCCGCAATCCCGACGACGACCAAGCCCGCGAAAATCTGCGTCTTGCCCAGAAGAAGCTCGAAGAACAGCAGCAGAATCAAGACAAGAACCAGGACCAGAATAAGCAGGACCAGGACAAGCAGAAACAAGACCAGAACAAAAACAACGACGAAAACAAGGATAAACAAGACAAGAATCAGCAAGACCAGCAGAATCAGCAACAAAAGCCTAACCAGAACCAGCCCCAAGAGCAAAACCAGGGCATGAGCGACGGCAACGCACAGCAGATTCTGAAGGCTATGCAAGATGCCGAAAAGACCACCCAGCAGAAGGTGAATGCAGCCAAGATGCGTGAGGAACAGCAAAATCGCCGCCGCACCGAGCGACAGTGGTAGTTTTTCGTAGGTTATTGACATGAGATAAAATCGAAGAATATGCTTAGAAGATTGATATTTACCCTTGCAGTGCTCGCTATCTCGGTGGTGATGAATGCAGCCGAGGTGTCGTTTAGCGTTGATTATCCGCGACAAGTGGTGCAAGGCAACAAGTTCCAGATTTCGTTCTCGCTGCGAAATGCCGAGGGAAATGGCTTCAAAGCGCCCGAAGTGGGCGGCTGTAAGTTGCTCTACGGACCATCGAAGTCGTCGAGCTACAGCTCGCAGTGGGTTAATGGCGTGAGTTCAAGCTCATCGTCGGAGGAATACACCATGGTGTATCGTGCCGACCAGGCAGGAAAATACAATGTGGGTGCTGCCACAGTGAGTGTGGGCGGCAAGCAATATTCCACCAAGCCCTTCACTATTGAGATTCTGCCTCCCGACCGATCGGCACAGACAGGCAACAACCGCGGAAGCCAGAGCGTGCAAATCGACAATGCCAACACACAGTCGGCAGGCAAGCAGGTTAGCTCGAAAGATTTGTTTGTGCGCATCAACCTGTCGAAGAGCAATGTGTATGAGCAAGAAGCGGTGGTGTGCACCATCAAGCTCTACACAAAATATCAGATTTCGCAATTTATCAGCAACATCCAGCCATCCTACAACGGCTTCCTCATCGAGGAATTGCCCGTATCGCCCAATCTCAACGAGATTGAGCATGTGAATGGCGAGAACTATATGGTAGCCGAGCTAAAGAAGTGCATCCTCTTCCCGCAGCAGTCGGGCAAGCTCACCATCACTTCGGGAACCTACGACATCACCGTGGTGCAATATGAGCAATTCCGCACCCCGTTTGGCATCATGCGCCAACCGGTGGAAAAGCAACTGCAAGTGAAGTCGAATACTTCATCGGTCAACATTCTGCCTCTGCCCGAACCCAAGCCGGCTTCATTCAACGGTGCAGTGGGTAATTTCACCGTATCAACCGAAATCAAGCCGCAAGTGCTCAAGACCTATGAGGCTGCCACCTATAGCTACATCATCAAGGGCTCGGGCAACATCAAGTATCTCAAGTCGCCCACCATCGGTTTCCCGTCGCAATTCGACGTGTATGACCCGCAGAACAATATCAACGCCAAGCCTAATGGCAGCACAGTGAGCGGAACGGTGACTATCGACTACACTTTCATTCCGCAATTTGTGGGAAAATATGAGATTCCGGGCACCGAATTTACCTATTTCAACCCGGCTACACGAAAATATGAAACCCTGACCACACAAAAATATGACCTCACAGTGGCAAAGGGCAGCGGCTCAGCCTCACAAGCTCCCAAGGGTGGCATCGAGCAGAAAAACCGCGACATTCTTCACATAAAGACCGGCGATCTCCACCTCCAGAAGGAGCATCACTATGCTGTGGAAGGCTTCGGCTACTGGCTGTGGTATATCATTCCGCTCATTCTGCTCGCAGCAGTGCTCTTCTACTACCGCAAGGCACTGAAAGCTCGCTCTGATATGCAACTGATGCGCACCAAGCGTGCCAATAAGGTGGCTCAGAAGCGACTGCGTGCCGCCAAGCAGTGGATGCGAGCCGGCGACAAGAACAAATTCTATGCCGAGGTGCTTACCGCTCTGTGGGGATATCTGAGCGACAAGCTTCAAATCCCCGTATCGGAGCTGAACAAGGAGAACATTTCGGCAGAGCTTGCTGAATATGGCGCTACCGATGAGGTGATTGCGGCAGTGATTGAGGTGCTCAACAACTGCGAGTTTGCTCAATATGCACCCGAACTCAGCGGCAACGACATGGAAAGCATCTATAACGCAGCAGCCGATGCGATGGACAAACTCGAAAACACAAAACGCAAAAAAGCATAACGATGATGAGAAAATTAATGATAATGCTTATGGTGGCACTCTCAGCCACAGCATTTGCGCAAGATACCACGGCAGTGGAGGCACAAAAGCCTGCCACTCACGATAATGCAACTGCCGATAAAGCCGTAGCAACGGCTGAAACAGCAGGAAAAGGGCTAACCGAGCAAGCCAATGCAGCCTATCAGCGCGACGACTTCAATGGCGCCCTAAGCCTATATGAGAAAGCTGCCAAGGAAGAAGGCACTTCGAGCCTGCTCTATTACAACATGGGCAACACCCACTATCGCCTGGGCAATATGGGCAAGGCTGTGCTTTGCTATGAGCGTGCACTGCTACTCGACCCGAGCAACAGCGATGCCCGCACCAACCTCGACTTTGTGAACGAAAAATTGCAGCTGAAAATCGACCGCGGCTCATCATTTGTGAGCGACACCATTGGCGGCTTTGTGCGGAGCATGTCAAGCGACACATGGGCACATCTCGGCATCGCCACTTTCATCCTGTTTCTTGTGGCAGTGCTGGTGTATATTTTTGCCGATGCAGTGATTCTGCGCAAAATAGGCTTCTTCGGTGGTGGCATTCTGCTATTGATTGCCATTGTGAGCAACATCTGCGCTTTCTACACTCACTCAATAGCCATCAACAAGAGCTATGCCGTAGTCACCATTCCATCGGCTACACTTAGCACCTCTCCGCGAGTGCCCAAGGACAAGACTGAGGAGGCATTTATGCTGAGCGAGGGCACAAAGGTGGAAATAGTTGATTCGGTGCAAGGCGCTGTTGACGGCGAGGTGATAATGTGGCTCGATGTGAAAGCCGACGACCAGCACCGCGCCTGGATTCGCTCAACCGACGTGGAGCATATTTAATCACACGGAGTGCAATTCTATGCACCACCCTAAGGAAAGGAAAACAAGGCAGCCAATGCGCATCGCAGGTTGCCTTTTTTGCATATAGAAGTGACAGAAACCTTGCAGCCACTGCCCGAAAGCAAAGAATTTGCACGGCGATGCAATAAATTGGGGCGGCAATGCGTTATAAAAGTTAAATGATATTGTTGAAACATAGAAGACTTTTGCTCGCGGCAGTGTGTGCAGTGCTTTGCCTCGCAGCTTTTGCTCAGGATAACGACAAAATTCTGAACCGCCCCTATGCCGACCTCAAACGAGTGCACTTCGGCTTCTCAGTGGGCTTTCACTTTCAGGACTTGAAGCTTCAGAATAACGGCTTCCTCACCGAGAACGGCGAGTCATGGTTTGCCGAAGTTCCGGCTCACTCACCGGGATTTTGCGTGAATGTGCTTGCCGACCTGCGCCTGTCCACCTACTTCAATCTGCGATTCTCGCCTGGAATGTATTTCGGCAACAAGAACGTGCACTTCCGCGATGCCACCAACGATGTGATAGAGAAGCAGAATGTGAAGAGCAACTATGTGGTGCTTCCCGTAGATTTGAAATATTCAGCCCTGCGTCACCGCAATCTGCGCCCCTATCTGCTTGGAGGAGTGATGGGTGTGTTCGACGTGTCGAAGAAACGCAGCGAGCAGATTTCGCTCAATAACAGCGACTTTATGCTCTCACTCGGCTTCGGTTGCGACTTCTATATGCCCTTCTTCAAATTCTGCCCCGAGGTGAAATTCTGCTTCGGACTGAAAGACTTGCTGAAGCGCGACCGCCCCGACCTGAGCGACGACCCAGAGAAGCTTAAATATACCAACTCGCTCGGCAAAGTGACATCGAGCATGGTGGTGGTGACTTTCTACTTCGAGTAACCGACTATAAAAAATTAGACTATACGACAGATAATGAGCGCATTATTTCCAAATATCACAAGAGTGGCACGCGCCATGGCAATGGCAGTGTGCTATTTGCTTGCCACAATGGTAGCACGCGCTCAAACCGACGCACAGCTCACACAGTATTGGGCTATGCCCACCTACTACAGCCCGGGTGCTGTGGGCA
>JBJFEF010000066.1:0-4620 GCA_051890435.1 Muribaculaceae bacterium | reverse complement strand
CAGCTCACACAGTATTGGGCTATGCCCACCTACTACAGCCCGGGTGCTGTGGGCAACAGCGACTACATTCGCATCACGGCAGCCAGCCGCCTGCAATGGGTGGGAATACCCAAAGCTCCGAAAGAGTTTTTCGGACTTGCCGACAGCCCGTTTAAGGTGTTTGGCAAGCGCATCGGTGCCGGCGTGGTGTTGATGCAGGAAAGCGCCGGACTTTACAGCACACTCAATGCCGCCTTGCAAGGAGCTTTCAAGCTGAAAGTGCTGAAAGGCGAGCTGAGCATAGGTTTGCAATTCGGACTTATGAGCCAGTCGTTCAAAGGCTCGGAGGCATATATCCCCGACGATGACGACTACCACGAGGGTACCGACGACGGAATCCCACGTACCGACATCAACGGCACTGCTATGGACTTGGCAGCAGGCATCGTATATACACACAAGCTGTTTTGGGCATCGCTCTCTGCCACACACCTCACAGCGCCTACCATCACGATGAAAGACAAGAATGAGGAAGAGAAACAATATGAGTTCAACACCTCTCGAAGCTATTATTTTATGGCAGGTGGCAATATTCCCATAAAAAATACGTTATTTGAAGTGCAGCCATCTATGTTGCTCAAGACCGACGGCACATCATTTGTGGGTGACATCACAGCCCGATTGCGCTACAACAAGTTTCTCTCGGGAGGTGTAGCTTATCGCTGGAATGATGCCGTGTCGCTGATGATTGGCGCCGAGCTGAAGAATTTCTTCCTGGGATATGCCTACGACTATCCCACCTCAAAGGTTTCGAGCGGCAGCAGTGGCAGCCACGAAGTGTTTTTGCGCTACAACATAAAGCTCAATATGGGCGAAAAAAATAAGAACAAGCATAAGAGTATTCGTATAATGTAGATATATGAAAAAAACTATTATTTATATTTCCCTTGCACTTGCGGTGATGTCGTGCATGTCGCCAAAAAGTAGCATGAGCAGCGGTGGCGGCGAAGTCACCGGTGTGGGCGGTGTGGCGTGGCAAGAACCTACGCCCTACGGCATGGTGCTTATCGACCGTGGCTCCATGAAAGTGGGTCCTGCCGAGAACGACTCGGTGTGGGGCATCGAGGCTTCAGCTCGAGGCATCTCGGTGGATGCCTTCTGGATGGACGAAACAGAAATCACCAACTCAAAGTATAAGCAATTCCTCTACTGGGTGCGCGACTCTATCATTCGCGAGCGCCTTGCCGACCCTGCATACGGCGGTAACGAGGCATTCAAGATTGAAGAGGACAAGGAGGGCAACCCCATCACTCCGCGCCTCAACTGGAACAAGGCTATCCCTTGGAAGAATCCAAGTGAAGACGAGGCACGCGCCATCGAGAGCGTGTATCGCACCAACCCCATCACCGGCGTGCGTGAACTCGACCCCGAGCAGATGATTTATCGCTATGAGGTGTATAACATGACCGAAGCAGTGAAGCGCAAAAACCGCCTCGATGCCACTCGTCGCGACTACAACACCGACCACGAAGTGAAGACCGAGCTCCCCACTATATCGAAGGACACGGCTTATATCGACGATGAGGGCCGCATTCGCCGCGAAACCGTAACACGCGCTCTCACAGGCGACTACGACTTCCTCAACACCTACATCGTGAACGTGTATCCCGACACCACATGCTGGGTGAACGATTTTGAAAATGCCTACAATGAGAAATATGTGCGCATGTACTTCTCTCACGCCGGCTACAACGACTACCCCGTGGTGGGAGTGAGCTGGGAGCAGGCAAATGCCTTCTGCGCATGGCGCACAGATTATCTGCGCCGCTCGCTCGGAAAGCAGGGCGTGTATGTGGAGCCTTATCGCCTCCCCACCGAGGCTGAGTGGGAATATGCAGCACGCGCCGGAAAAGACGAGAACAAATATCCCTGGAGCGGAGAGCTGCCTATGGAGGAAAAAGAAGGGTGCTTCTATGCCAACCTCAAGCCTATGGAAGGCAACTATGTGAAAGACGGAAACATCATCACTTCGCGTGCCGGCAACTATTCGCCTAACGACTTCGGGCTGTATGACATGGCAGGTAACGTGAGCGAGTGGACTTCGACCTCATTCACCGAGAGCATCGACAAGATGACGAGTGACCTCAACCCCGAATATCGCTACAATGCCGCCAAAGAAGACCCTTACAAGATGACACGCAAGATTGTGCGCGGCGGCTCGTGGAAAGATGCAGCACACAATGTGCGAAGCGACCTGCGCATGTGGGAATATCAGAACGAACAGCGCTCCTACATCGGCTTCCGCTGCGTGCGCTCGTCGGTAGGCTTCTCAAAATCAAAGAAAAGAAAATAATGGTAGCCGACAAAGCCAAGAATTGAAAAAACAATACATATAAAAAACAAATTGCACAAATCGAGATGGGCAAGATTAAAAGATACAAAAACGTAGTTGAGAAATTCCTCTCAGGCGAAAAAGGACAGCGTTTCTTCAATTTCGCTTACAGTATAGGTGCCGCAGTGGTAATCTGGGGTGCTCTCTTCAAGATTCTTCACCTGCCGGGTGGAAACACGCTGCTGTGTGTGGGTATGGGCACCGAGGTGCTTATGTTTATCCTCACGGCATTCGACCGTCCGGCAAAGGAATACAAGTGGGAAGAAGTGTTCCCGGTGCTTGCCACCAACGACCCCGAAGACCGTCCCGACTTTAACGGCGGTGGCGGCATCATCATTGGCGGCGGAACCGGCGACGCTCCCAACGGAAGCGACATCGTGGTGACCGACAAGCAGGCACGCCAAGCCGTAGGCATCCCCGACGGCATCAACCTCACCGAGGAAGACTCGCGCAGCCTCAGCGAGAGCATCGCCAAGATGGCTGCCGCAAGCGACCAGCTTTCGCGTATGGCCGAGCTCACCGATGCCACTCAGCAATATCTCAGCCAGATGTCGGCAATATCGGAGCAGATGGAGCGACTTCGTGCCACTACCGAAGCACTCAACCAGGTTTCGGACGTGTTGCTCGGAAGCTACCGCGCCATCACCGACAACAGCGAGAACATCACCCGCAGCTCTACGGGATATGTGGAGCAGATGGATAGCCTCAACCGCAACATCAGCGGCTTGAACGCCATCTATGAAATTCAGCTCAAGAGCATCTCTTCGCAGCTCGACAGCATCGACCGCGTAAACCGCGGACTCAAAGACATTCGCGACATGTATGAGAAATCGGCTCGCGAAAGCACAAGCTATTGCGACGAGACCGAAAAACTCGCACACAACATGAAGCAGCTCAACAGCGTGTATGAGCGCATGGTGAAGGCTATGACAGTGAACATGTATCGCCCCATGATGCCCGGCGATGCCTTTGCCGAGGATAAAAAGGACTAATTTGCAACACAACCCATAATCAACAATTTAGAATAAATGGCAAATGCTCATAATCAGACAGTAGGCCGCATGTCGCCGCGCCAGAAGATGATAAACCTCATGTATATCGTCCTCACGGCTATGCTTGCGCTGAATGTGTCGAGCGACGTGCTCAACGGATTCAGCCAGGTGGAAGATGGCTTGAAGCGCTCCAACCGCACCGTCGCCGAGCGCAATGCGCAGCTGTTTGAAAAACTCAAAGCCTTCAACGAGAAAAACCCCGAAAAAGGTGGCACTTGGCTTGCGAAGGCTCAAGAGGTGCGCCGACAGACGCTTGCCTTATATAACTTCATCGACTCTCTGAAACTGCAGATAGTGCGTGCCGCCGACGGCGAAGAAGCCAATGTTGACGACATCAAAAACCTCGACGACCTCGAATCGGCTGCCGTGGTGATGCTCGCTCCGGGAAGCGGCAAAGGACCTGAACTGAAAAAGCGCATCGACGCCTACAGCGACTTCTCGTGCTCACATATCACCGACTCTACCCAGATTGCCAACATTCGCCGCGTGCTTTCCACCCAGGTGAAGAAAGCGGTAGGCAACATTGATGCAAAATCGTGGGAGGAAAACTTATTTGAAAATATGCCGGTGGTGGCTGCAGTGACGCTTCTCAGCAAGATGCAGAACGACCTGCTCTATGTGGAAGGCGAAGTGCTCAACACGCTGCTCACCAATGTGGATATCGGCGACATTCGCGTGAACCAGGTGGAAGCATTCGTGATTCCCGATTCTCGCATCGTGATGCGTGGCAGCAAATACTCGGCAAGCATAGTGCTCGCCGCCGTAGATACCACACAGCGCCCCAACGTATTCGTCAATGGCACACAACTGGGCAACGACCGCGGCTTGTATCAAGTGGGCACAGGAAAAGCCGGAGTGTTCGACTACAAGGGCTACATAGAGGTGCCTCATGGCGACGGCACAGTGTCGCGCCACGACTTCAAGTCGTCTTATACCGTGATTGAGCCTATGGCTACCATCTCGGCAACGATGATGAATGTGCTGTATGCCGGAATCAACAACCCCATCTCAATAGCCGTGCCGGGCATCCCCAACAATGCCATCACAGCTACCATGACCAATGGCTCGCTCACCCGCAGCGGCGACAACTGGGTGGCTCGCCCCACCAAAGTGGGAGCCGAAGCAGTGGTAACGGTTACGGCAACCATCGACGGTGTGTCGCAGAAGGTGGCATCGACCACATTCCGCGTGCGCAAA
>JBJFEF010000065.1:6397-10187 GCA_051890435.1 Muribaculaceae bacterium | reverse complement strand
ACAACCTGCACATCAATTAACCTTAAATCTAATACCATGAAAAACACACTGCAAAGATAAGAAAAAAAATTCTATCGTTGAGCTAATTCAGTGTTATTTAACATAGTATAAAAACTGTTAGAATGACGGGCGACTTGAAAATACTTATCGTGGATGAGGACCAGGAGCATTGCTCAAGGCTCTCAGCTCGCTTGCAGCGCGAAGGATTCATTGTCGCGGTGGTCAACAGCACCACCGAGGCAATTTCTTCGTGCGACTTGCCCTCGTTCTCTCTTTTCATTCTTGAGGTGGCAATGACCAAGGTGAGTGGCTTTGATTTTGCAAAACGCCTGAAGAACAATGCCGCCACCGAGTATGTGCCCATCATCTTCTGCTCCTCAATAGGCGATGAGCAGGCTTGCGTGATGGGGCTCAACATCGGTGCCGACGACTACATCGTGAAGCCCTATCGCGAAGATGAGTTTGTGGCGCGGGTGCGCAGTGTGTTGCGCCGCTCAATCATGCGCCGCAAGCGCACACACGATATATCTGAGGGAGCCTACATCCCCGACATCGTCTTTCGCGAGCTACGCATCGATGTGAACAACAAGCTCTGCTACCTTCATGGCACGGCGGTGAAGCTCACTCCCACCGAGTATGCCTTGCTTCACCTCTTCGTGTCGCACCGCAATCGCATTTTCGCACGCAGCGAAATCGTTGCTAAGGTGTGGGGCAACAGTTTCAGCGTCACGCCCCGTGCCGTCGATACCACTCTCACGCGCCTTCGCCACAAGCTCGGTGAATACTGCTCCTACATCTACACCCACAAGACGTGTGGCTATGGCATCTTCGACCCCGACCGCACACCGGCTGTGTGAAGCGATAATTGCTCCGATTATAGTCATTTTTTAACAATTCATCGATTTGTGCCTTTTCTCATCACCATTTAAGTGTTAAATCGCTTTTTTTCTTCATGAAAAAGGGAAAATCGTCTATTTCGCTTTGAGGTTTTGTAGATAGAAAATAATTTTGTAGCGTGATTTTAGGGCAAATCGTCGCCAAATGCTTCACTTTGTGCTTCAGCAAGGCAAGCAGCACGATTTTCCCGATTATGCGTTAATCAAAATTCATGGATTCTCTATACCGGAACAAATCAAACGAAGATAGATATGAAGAAAGCAAAAATGATTAATCTTATTGTGGCTGCGATGTGCACCACGGCAACAAGTCTCCCTGCGAGGGCTGAGACCGATGCCTCCGGGCAGGTGCCTGTGCTTTGGAGCTATGCCGAGTGCGTTGATTATGCCAAGAGCCACAATATCAGCTTGCAGCAGTCGCAGCTCAGTCGACAGTCGGGGCTGCTCGACCTCGAGGCTGCAAAGGCGCAGTGGTTTCCTTCGCTCAATTTCTCCACTTCGCAGGGATTCACCAATTATCCTCGCCCTGCCGACGGCATGAAGAGTAATTCCTACTCAGGCTCCTACGGACTCTCGGCAGGCTGGACAATCTACAATGGCGGAAAGCGCGAAAACACCATCAAGCGCAATCAGCTCAACGATGAGGTAAATTCGCTCGCCGTTGAGGCTATCCACAACAATCTCGAGACCGAAATCCTGGTGTGCTACCTGCAGATTCTCTATGCCCGCGACGCCATTGCAATTGCCAAGCAGACGTGTGAGGTGAGCCGCGTGCAGAAGGAACGCGCACAGCAACTCATGGAAGCCGGACGTATGTCGCGCGTTGACTATGTGCAGCTTGAGTCGCAATTCCTCAACGATGAGTATAACGTGGTGTCGGCTGAGGCTACCTATAATTCGCGCCGCCTTGAGCTGAAAAAACTGCTTGAATTAGGCATCGATGTGGATATGCAGCTTCCTGAGCTAAATCTCGACGACACTGCAGTGCTGCAGCCGCTTCCCGAAAAAGCCGATGTGTATGCTGCTGCCGTTGCATGGCTCCCCGAGCTGAAGAGCCTCGGAATAGAGGGTGAAATGAGCGACCTCGATGTGAAAATCGCCCGAGCTGGCTATGCCCCCACAATCACGCTCAATGGCTCGGTGGGCACAGGCAATGGCTCGGGAACCGGATATTCCTTCGGCAACCAGCTGCTCAACGGGCTCAACGAACACATCGGCGTGACGCTGTCGATTCCCATCTTCGACAACAAAACCAACAAAACCAATGTGGCAAAAGCCAAAATCGACAAGCTCAACACCTCGCTGAAACTGCAAAGCTCTCTCAACGATGTGGCCCGGAGTGTGGAAAGCTACTACATTGAGGCTCAAAATGCTCAGGCAAAATATGTGAGCGGAAAGAAACAGCTTGCAAGCGCCGAGCTCACCGATGAGCTCACCAACGAGCAATTCAAGCTCGGACTGGTGAATACTCTCGACCTCCTTTCCTCGCATAACACGCTGCTCAATGCACGCCAGGAACTTCTCCAATCGAAGTATATGGCAATTCTCAATATCAAGATGCTCGACTTCTACAGCCACAAGGGCATCACGCTCTGAGCATAATCTATTAACTGAAAATTAATCAAACGAGATGAAGAATATATCTTTCGTAGGCATCGGTGCGGCTCTCGCCATCGCACTTTGTGCCTGTGGTAAAAAGGAGAAGGTGACGCTCGAAACTGCCACTGCCTCCATGGGCGAGATTGTGGAAACTGTGACTGCTACGGGAACTCTCGAGAGTGTCACGCAAGTGGATGTGGGTACGCAGGTGACGGGTATTGTGTCGAAACTCTATGCCGACTACAACTCAATCGTCACCGAGGGGCAGGTGATTGCCGAAATCGACAAAACCACACTTGAGAGCGAGCTAAAATCGGCTAACGCCAACATGGAGAGCGCAAAGCAGACCTACGAATACAACAAGCGCAACTATGAGCGCGACAAGGCTCTCCACGAGAAGCAGCTCATCAGCGACTACGAGTTTGAAACCTCAAAGAAGGATTATCTCGTGTCGAAGGCTGCCTACGAGAAAAGCCAGAGCGACCGCGTGAAGGCTGCACGCAACCTCAGCTACGCCGAAATCTACTCGCCTATCAACGGCATTGTGATGTCGCGTGAGGTGGAAGTGGGACAGACCGTGGTGTCGAACATGAGTGTTGCCAACCTCTTTGTCATCGCCGACCTCAACAATATGCGCGTGGTTGCTGATGTGGATGAGGCTGATATAGGCTCGGTGAAGGTGGGGCAGAATGCTTCGTTCACCGTCGATGCCTATCCCAACGATGTGTTCAGCGGCAAAGTAACACAGGTGCGCATCAATCCCACCACCACATCCAATGTGGTGACCTACGAAGTGCTTATCAACACCGAGAACCCTGATCATAAGCTCATTCCCGGACTCACTGCCAACATCACCATCAACACTAAGGAGCTGAAGGACGTGGTGACTGTGCCCATCAAGACGCTGAAATTCCAGCCGCAGGAGTTTGAGGATGCCGAGGGTCTTCCTGCCATCGACGAGTTGCCTAAGCCACGCAACGGTGTGAAGCCACCCATGGAGGGCGACAAGCCCAAAGATCCCACTCTTCCCAGCGAGGATATGCACCGCTTGCTGTGGGTGCTGCGTGATGGCCGCTTAGTGCCTACCGAGGTGGAAATCGGGCTTGACAATGGCGTGGATATTGCCATCGTCAATGGATTGAATGTGGGCGACAAGGTGGCGCTGCAATATTCCACCGCATCAGCCGACGTGCCCGGCAATGCCCCGCAAGGTGGCGAAAGCCCATTCATGCCCAAGCCTCCCGGCGGCAACAAGAAAAAGTAGTAAAGCACCATCAGTGACAGCATCGCCCGAC
>JBJFEF010000065.1:0-6297 GCA_051890435.1 Muribaculaceae bacterium | reverse complement strand
CGATGCCCACTGAATTAACAATTGAGTAACAATGAAAGAAATAATCCGACTCGAAAATATCCGCCGATACTTCAAGGTGGGAGGCGAGGAGGTGCACGCACTCCGCGGTGTGTCGTTCACCATCTATGAGGGTGAGTTTGTCACCATCATGGGTACGTCAGGCTCGGGAAAATCCACCCTCCTCAATCTCCTCGGCTGCCTCGACACACCCACCGCGGGTGAATACTGCCTTGATGGCGTGGCTGTGCGCACAATGGGCAAGAACGACCGTGCCCGCCTGCGCAACCGCAAAATAGGCTTCGTGTTCCAGAACTACAACCTCCTGCCCAAGACCACTGCGCTTGAGAATGTGGAGCTACCGCTGCTCTACAACAGTGCCGTGAGCGCTGCTGAGCGCCGCGAGCGTGCCTCGGTAGCCCTCGACCATGTGGGTTTGCAAGAGCGCAAGATGCACAAGTCGAACCAGATGTCGGGCGGACAGCAGCAGCGTGTGGCAATTGCCCGTGCCCTCGTCAACGACCCGGTGATTATCCTCGCCGATGAGGCAACCGGTAACCTCGACACCCGCACCTCCTATAGCATCTTGGTGCTGTTTCAGGAGCTGCACCGCCGTGGCCGCACAATCATCTTTGTGACGCACAATCCCGAGCTGGCTGAGTTTAGCAGCCGCAACATAGTGCTGCGCGACGGCAAGGTGATTGCCGATGAGCGCAACACCAATATACGCTCGGCGAAGGAAGTGCTCGACTCACTCCCCGTGGAGAACGACTGATTCCATTGACGGTTTTTTTAATTAAGCAGTAACAACGATGAATCTATTCAACTTATTCAAAATAGCATTGAAGGCCCTGGGCAACAACAAGATGCGATGCTTCCTCACCATGCTAGGCATCATCATCGGTGTTGGCTCGGTCATCACCATGCTTGCCATTGGGCAAGGCTCCAAAGAGAGCATCAAGGCAAATATCGCCGAGATGGGCAGCAACATGATAATGATTATGCCCGGCACCGATATGCGTGGCGGTGTCCGCCAAAGTTCCGACGACATGCAGAAGCTCAAGCCTGCCGACTATGAGTCGTTGCGTGAGGGGCTTACCTATGTGAAGGGCATCTCGCCCGAGGTGAGCAGCCAGGGACAATTTATCAATGGCAACAACAACTATCCCTCGAAGGTGAGCGGTGTGGCTATCGACTATCTCGACATACGCAAGCTCACCGTGGAGCAAGGCAACATGTTCACCGAGCGCGACATACAGAGTGCCGCCAAGGTGTGCATCATCGGCAAGACTGTTGCCGACGAGCTGTTTCCCAGCGGAGAAAGCCCCATAGGCAAGGTAATCCGCTTCAACAAGATTCCTTTCAAGGTGGTGGGAATGCTCAAATCGAAGGGCTACAACAGCATGGGACAAGACCAGGACGATGTGGTGCTTGCTCCCTACACCACCATCATGAAGCGCGTGCTTGCCATCGACTATCTGCAGATGCTCTTTGCCTCGGCGGTGACCGAAGAAAATACCGAGCAGGCAATCGACGAGATTTCCACCATTCTGCGCAAGAACCACAAGCTAAAGGAGACCGACGATGACGATTTCAACATACGCTCGCAGCAGGAGCTAAGCTCAATGATGAGCAGCACCAGCGACATGATGACGCTGCTGCTCGCCTGTGTGGCGGGTATCTCGCTCCTTGTGGGTGGTATTGGCATCATGAACATCATGTATGTGTCGGTCACCGAGCGCACCCGTGAGATAGGCTTGCGCATGAGCATCGGTGCACGTGGCATCGACATCCTCACGCAATTTCTCATCGAGTCGATAATCATAAGCGTAACAGGCGGATTGATTGGGGTGATACTCGGGTGTGGCAGTGCATGGGTGGTGAATGTTTTGTTCCGTTGGCCGGTGCAGATTCAAATTTTTTCAGTAATTTTGTCGTTTGTGGTGTGTACCGTCACCGGAGTGTTCTTCGGCTGGTATCCCGCAAAGAAGGCATCAAATCTCGACCCGATAGAAGCATTGCGCTATGAATAAAGAACAATCATCGATCGACATAATCAAGTCGCTCACGCCTCAAGACACGCGCACCAAGGGGATACGCATAATCACCCACATCATTGTGCTGGCAATAATCTTTGTGCTTCCCGAGGTGATAATGAGCTGGGGGCGTGGTGTGCCGAGGATTGCCTATCTGCACACGCTGGTGTATGTGACGATTTTCTATCTCAACTACACCCTGCTCATCGAGCGGCTGCTATTTCGTCAGCGCGCGTGGATTTTTGTGGGCATTAATGTGGCACTGGTGGTACTCTTCGGTGTGCTGATGGTGGTGCTTCACGACTTCTTCTTCCCGGTTCCCCCCGAGATGAGGATGGGAAATTCAGTGATTCATGACGTAAATCTCCACGACAAGTTGGCGGGTTTCGTTGTGCGCGACTGCCTCATGGTGGTGCTCTCGGCGTGCCTCAGCGTGGCTCTGAAGCTGAGTGAGAAGTGGATGAGATGGCGCGTGCTTGAGAAGCAGATTGAAGCCGAAAAGAAGGAGCATGAGCTGAAAAACCTCAAAAACCAGCTCAATCCGCACTTCCTCTTCAACACGCTCAACAACATATATGCCCTCATAGGCATCAGCACCGACAAGGCACAGCGTGCCGTGCACGAGCTGAGCCAGCTGCTGCGATATGTGCTCTACGATAATGAGCAGAATGAGGTGCCACTTGAGCGCGACTTGCTCTTTGTGAAGAATTATATCGCACTGATGCGCCTGCGCCTCACCCCGATGGTGACACTCACGGTGCAAATCAATGAGAACGATGGCTGTGGGCTGAAGATTGCTCCGCTCATGTTTGTGTCGCTTGTGGAGAATGCCTTCAAGCACGGCGTGAGTGCCAGCGAGCCTTCGTCGATATCCATTGCAATAGGCGTGGAAGGCGGATGCACCGTGCATTGCCATGTGGAGAACTCGTGCACTCACCGCAAACCCGAGTCCGACAAGAGCAGCGGCGGAATAGGCATCGCCAACTTGCGGCGCCAGCTCTCCATTATCTATCCGGGGAAGCATGAGCTTCACACCGAAATGCTTGGCGACAAATATGTCGCCGACCTCAAAATCAATCTAAAAGAAACCAACTAACGACAAATATCCCAAAAACAATGAGAAAATTAAGATGTTGCATAATCGACGATGAGCCTCTTGCGCTTGAGTTGATAAAATCTTACGTTGAGAAGACTCCTTATCTTGAGCTTGTGGATGCCTTTCCCTCGGCTTCGATGGCTGTGCGCACAATCATAGGCGACGATATCGACTTGCTGTTTCTCGACATACAGATGGATGAGCTCAACGGCATTGAGTTTGCCCGCGTGGTGCCGCCCAAGTGCCGCATTGTGTTTATCACGGCATTTGCACAATATGCTGTTGAGGGATTCCGTGCCAATGCTCTCGACTACCTGCTCAAGCCGGTGAGCTACAATGAGTTTGTGCAGGCTGCCAATAAAGCTCTTGTGTGGTTTAAGATGGCTGAGAGCGCAATGAGTGCTCCTACCGAGCGCACCCACATCATTGTGAAGAGTGAATATAAGCTGCTGCAGATTGCAATCGACGATATTCTCTACATTGAAGGCTTGAAGGACTATGTGCGCATCTATCTCTCCGACGGCACTACCGTGATGTCGCTCATGAGCCTTCGCACCATGGAGATGGGACTGCCTTCGAGCAAGTTTATGCGTGTGCACCGTTCGTTTATTGTGCAGACGTCGAAAATCAAGGTGATTGAGCGTAACCGCATAGTCTTCGGCAAGCAATACATCCCTATTTCCGACAGCTACAAGACCGAATTTAGCGATTACATCGCGCGCAACACCCTCAGCCCCGCCAAGGACGAATGAATGGCTTCTCAGATTTCGTAGAGGGTAGCTGGTGTGTCGTCGGCTACTTTGCCGGGCTTTATAGGCTTGGGCTTTGAGCCTTTTTTCTGCACCTTCTGCTTCTCTTTCTTGGGCTTTTTGGGCTGTCCTTCGGTGAGGCTCTTGATGATGGCATCAACGCGAGCTTCGTCGCCGAGGAAATAGTTGATTTCGATTTGCACCAGAAGGTTGCTCTTCTTCGACACCACATTGGTGAGGCAGGCACGCGAGCCGTCGGGCAGTGTGCCGATGAGGTTGAAGCCCTTGAAGCCGTTGATTTTGCTCTTGTGCATCTGCGTGTCATACATATTGTAGCCCGAAGCCGACTTCTGGAGGTTGTATTTCAGGAAGTTGTCGTCGGCACCGCTTTTGTCGAAAAGCCTGATTGAGAACGACAAGTCGTGCCACTGCAGCTCATAGGCTGTAGTGCTTTTGTAGGTTACATATCCGCCATCGGGCACCTCAAAAGATAGGTTGTAGCGCTGCCATGTGAGCGTTTCGGCGTGCATGGTGAGCAGCGCGAAGGCTGCCACGAGTGCTATTAGTGTTCTTTTCATTCCTATGTGTCGTATTTCGTTAAGCATTGATGGTTTGCCGTCTTGTGGTGAGCGTTAAATCACTGCCGGGCTTGCCGATTCACGCTTTGTTATTACTCAGTGGGGAACGGATAGGTCACTTCCCACAGGAAGAGGGCGTTGCCGGGCATCGATGTCCCTGCCGAGCAGCGGTCTTTTTTCTCTATGATTTGGCAAAATTCATCGACGGTGATTTTGTGGCGTCCCACTTCCACGAGAGTTCCCACAATGGCGCGCACCATGTTGCGCAGAAAGCGGTCGGCAGTCACGGTGAACACCCATCGGCCGTCGTCGGCTTGCTCCCATCGTGCGTGAGTGATGCGGCAGTTGTTGGTAGCCACATCGGTGTGCAGCTTGCTGAAGCTGGTGAAGTCGGTGTAGCCCATCATTCGCTCCGCCGCCTCGTTCATTAGGTCGAAGTCGAGCGGAGTGCGGCAATGCCAGGTGAAGGCATAGTCGAATGGCGACTTCGAGAGGGTGACAAAATATTTGTAGGTGCGACTTGTGGCATCAAACCGTGCGTGAGCATCATCGTGCACTTGGTAGATTGCATAGATGGCAATGTCGCGGCCGAGGATGCTGTTGAGCTGGCGAATGAGCAGCGGCACATTGGCGATAGGCTCAGCCAGGTCGAAGTGAGCCACCATCATGGCAGCATTCACCCCGGCATCGGTGCGTCCTGCTCCGGTCACGGCAATGGGTGTGCGCATCACGGTGGTGAGCGCGCGTTCCACACACTCCTGCACCGTGGTGGCATGAGGCTGCACCTGCCACCCGTGGTAGCAGGCGCCGTTATATGCCAATCGCATGAAATATCTCATTGCAATTCTCCGGTTAGTCCTTTTCAAGATAGGTGTAGCCGTAGAGACCCGAGCGGTAGTTGCTCAAAAATTCGCGACCCTCCTCGGGAGTAATCTTTCCGGTCTTCATCGAGTGGGTTACCCACGTCTCCACGTTGCGCACGAGCTTCTTGGGGCTATATTGCACATAGTCGAGCACTTCGGCAACGGTTTCGCCGTCGATAACCTGGTCGATTTCGTAGCGGTCTTTATACACGCTGATGTGCACGGCATTGGTGTCGCCGAAAAGGTTGTGCATATCGCCGAGAATCTCCTGGTAGGCACCCACGAGGAACACGCCCAGATAATACGACTCATTGCTCTTGAGTGCGTGCACCGGTAGGGCGTTGCTTATGCCGTGAGGCGAAATGAAGTTGTTGATTTTGCCGTCGCTGTCGCAGGTGATGTCTTGCACGGTAGCTATCTTGGTGGGCTTCTCGTCGAGACGGCAAATTGGCATTATGGGGAACACCTGGTCGATTGCCCATGAGTCGGGCAGCGACTGGAATAGCGAGAAGTTGCAGAAGTATTTCTCGGGCAGCATGCGGTTGACCTTGCGGAACTCCTCGGGAGCGTGCTTCATCTCCCCGGTGATGGCGCTCACGTCGCGGGCGATCGACCAGAAGAGCTTCTCGATGATTGCGCGTGTGCGCAAGTCGAGTAGTCCCAGGCTGAATAGGTCGAGAGCCTCCTCGCGAATCTGCAAGGCATCGTGCCAGCTCTCAAAGAGGCGTTGCTGATTGATTTTGTCCCAGATGTCGTAGAGCTCGCGGGCAAGTTCGTGGTCGGTATCGCTGATGGTGTCCACGTCGTCGTCCCACTCGGGGAGTGCTGTGGTTTCGAGCACCTCAAAGATGAGCACCGAGTGATGAGCCGAGAGTGAGCGTCCCGACTCGGTGATGATGTTGGGCTGCTTGAGCCCGTTCTTTTCACACACATCCACGAGCTGCGACACCGAGTCGTTGACATACTCCTGAATGGAGT
>JBJFEF010000064.1:0-2772 GCA_051890435.1 Muribaculaceae bacterium | reverse complement strand
GGAATTGCGGATTGAGCACGCGCAGCTCCTCGATGGGCATATCGAGCACAGCCGAGATTTGCTGGAGATTCACACGGCGGCTCACGCTCACAGTGTCGGTCACGATAGGCTTGCGGGCAAGTCCCGGACTGATATTGTGATACTTGAAGTAGGTCATCACATAGTTGGCGGCGATGAATGCCGGCACATAGCCACGGGTTTCCTTGGGGAGATAGGGATAGATTTCCCAGAAGTCTTTTTTTACGCCCGAGTCGCCACCGGCGCGGCGCAAAGCCTTGTTCACGTTGCCGGGACCGCAGTTGTAGGCAGCAATGGCAAGTGACCAGTCGCCATAGATGTTATGCAATTCCTTGAGATATACGGCAGCTTTCTCCGACGAGCGGTAGGGGTCGCGTCGCTCATCCACGAGCGAGTTCACCTCCAGTCCGAGGCCTTTTGCCGTTCCCACCATGAATTGCCACAGTCCGGCAGCACCCACACGCGACACGGCGTCGGGGTTGAGAGCCGACTCAATCACGGGCAGATATTTCAACTCAAGAGGCAGGTTTTCCTTTTCGAGAGCCTGCTCAAAGATTGGCATATAGTAGAGGCTCATTCCGAGCATAGCTTCCACGAGGGTGCGTCGGCGCTTCACATACATGTCGATGTAGCTGCGCACCACCTGGTTGTAAGGCATTTCGATGGCTGTTGGCAGCGCTTTGAGGCGCTTGATATACTCTGCATCGGTAGCATCGTTGCTCGAACGCTTCTCAACATCGGCATCGAGCACGGTGTAGTTTTGCAGATACCAATTCTGGAGCATAGCTTTGGTGTCGGTCTCGAAACTCTCGGGATAGACGATAGAATTGTCGGTGATAGTCTCTTTAATCGACAAGAGAGTGGGCTTAGGAGCGGCAATAGCCGAGAGAGCCGATACTCCTGCGATTACTAATGTGATAATTTTTCCTTTCATTTCCTCTTGATAATTTCTCAATCAAAAAAACTTAGTGGCATGAGTGTGTGGGCACGAAGGCTCAGAAACTCACAGCGCATTGCAGCCCCACGGCAGGCAGCTTTCCAAGCTGAGGCTCGATGACGGCGGGTTTCACCTTCATCGACAAGTCGGGGGTGATGTCGAAGTTGGCAAGCGAGGCATCCACATAGGCATCGACCATGCACAGCAGGTAAAGGCCCACCATGCTGATGATGCAAAGGTCGCGGTTGCGGCGATAGAAGTCTTTCTTCGACTTGAGCACGCGCTTCAGCCAGTCGATATTTATATCTTCCTCACGCGTGGTGGGGGGATAGAAGTCCATGTAGCTTTTAGTGTTTGGATCGGAGTCCATGGCATCGCCATACGCCTTGGTGTAGTCTTTGAGCATACTGTTGTTCCAAGTAGTGGCATAGGTGAGACCGAGAAATCCGCCCACCACTATTGGCAGTTTCCAATAGCGGCGATTATATATTTGTCCCAATCCGGGGCACAAAGCCGAGAGCCACACTGCGCGTGTGGGGTCGGGACGGAAGATGCGCACCTTTCCGTAGGTGTCGCGAAGCAATGAGTCGCGGCGCAGTGAGTCGCGCTGTGCCTTAATCACCTCGGCGGCAATCACCTCTGAGAGCGAATCCATTTCGGCAATCGGCACAGTGTCGCCGGCAAGATCGACCAAAGTGGTGGTTCCCGGCGCCGGAGATGTGCTGTCCGATAGCTCCACAGGCACACGGTCGCCACGGTTGCGAGCCGGGCGTGGCGGCAGAGGAGTCTGGTCGCTGCGTCGCTCATTATTTGCAATATTGGTGCGTGTGGGGCGCATGGTGGGCTGCTGCGCATGTGCAGCACACGGCAACAGCAGCACGAGAGCTGCTGCCATCGCAGCCACAAGCATCAATATTTTCAATTCAATATTCTTCAATGCAAATGCGTTTAGTTCCGTCAGTCGCCATCGGCTTTCAGACGGTCAAAGATAGCAATTAATTTCTCAAGTTCGTCTTCGCTCGCAAAAGCAAATGTTATTTTTCCTTTACCGCTTGCGTCGCACGACAATTTCACCGGAGTGCCAAATGTGCCCGAAAGGTGGCGGCGCAGGATGTCGAAATCTTTGTTTGAAAGATTCTTAGGCTTCAAAGCAGCCTTTTTCTCCTCATCGGTGTCGGCTTCGCGATAGAGCTTGGCAAGCTCCTCAACCTGGCGCACCGATAAACCTTTTTTAAGAATTTCGTTGTAAACTTTAAGTTGCAGCGAAGGCTTGTCGATGGCAAGCAAGGCGCGTGCATGGCCCATATCGAGCCTGCGGTCGCGCAGCCCAAGCTGCACCTCGGCAGGGAGCTTGAGCAGTCGCAGGAAGTTGGCGATAGTGGTGCGTTTCTTTCCTATGCGGTCGCTGAGCCGCTCCTGTGTGAGATTATATTGCTCAATTAGTTTCTTGAAAGTGAGAGCAATCTCTATTGCGTTAAGGTCCTCGCGCTGGATGTTCTCAATGAGAGCCATCTCGGTGAGCTCGCTGTCGTTGGCGGTGCGCACATAGGCAGGCACCGAGTCGAGCCCGGCGAGCTTTGCAGCACGAAAACGGCGCTCACCCGAAATAATCTGGTAGGCATTTTCGCCCACACTGCGAAGGGTGAGTGGCTGAATGATACCCAACTCTCTAATCGACATAGCGAGTTCTTCGAGAGCTTCCTCATCGAAGAATGTGCGGGGCTGGTCGGGATTAGGGGTGATTGAGTCGATAGCAATCTCGTTGATAGCCGACGAGCCGCTCGTCTGGATATCGTCCATCGAGATAAGCGAGTCGA
>JBJFEF010000063.1:0-2774 GCA_051890435.1 Muribaculaceae bacterium | reverse complement strand
TACATACGTCTTTGTTAGCCATATCTGATTGTTTTTTTGATTATACTTAGAATGATACCTCAGCCACCACTATCACATCGTGGCGCACCAGATTTCCGTCACTGTCGATGGTGTCGGTCTCGGCTGTGGTTACTGTAATGGTGTTGGTGGCTGATGGTTTCAGAACGCTTAGATTCTCGGGATGCAACACCTTCATCGACCACGAAGGGCTATCCACATTGGCTACGCTTCCTTTGGTGACGTTGTAGAGCGTTGCAGTCACCTTGACGCTCTGTGTCTCGCTCACTCCGTCGTTGTCTTGCGAGAAAAGTATCTCATACTCATCTGCAATGTCATCAATTCGGATAGTAGCCATACAGAGCGGATTATTCTTATCCTTATCGTAAGCCGTGGCATTCTCGTAGAACTTTGCGATGAAGATAGCTGTGTCATCAACATCGTCACGGTTGATTGTGATGCTTCCTGTCTTACTGCTCGTACCTTTCTGAATAAAGCTGTTATCGCCATACTTGGTCCACTCAATGTAATAATCAGCTACCTCCTGCAAGCCGTGGTACAGCGTTGCTGTGAGCGTAGCGCTTTCGATGTCCGAGGTGAGGTTGATGTTGTCGGCGGTAATCCAGCCATTATAGCTCGACTCTCCGGCACGGTGGATTACCACGTCGATACTGCGCTCTATGGTGTATTCCACTCCGTCAACTGTGGCGATAGCCTTGTAGCTGATAGTATCGTTAGCCGGATTGTCGGCTGATGCGAGGTTCCCGGTTATCTTCAGTGCGCCTGTTGCCGTATTCAGCTTGAAACGGCTGTCATTGGTTGATACCTTGTAGCCTTCGCTATCAACACTGCTGCCAAACACCAAATCCAAGCCGTTGTAATTCCACTGATGATTGGAGAGCTTGGGAGTGATGCCGTTGCGGCTCGCATAACACTTGGGAGTGATTACGGGCTGGTTGGCGGTGATGGTCCAATCGGGCACCACAGCGCCGTTGGATACATCTACAGCTTGGAAAAGTGCAGGCTTCGCTTCAAGGGTGATATAAAGGGTGTCGCCATTGCGTAATCGTCTGATGGTGACACTACTTTGTGCTTTGAAGTTGCTCATCTTGTTTGTTCTTATTTAGTTCGTCAATCATTTCATACTCGCTCACCAGCTCGCCGCCAAGTGACGCTGCAAGCTCGTCAAGTCCCTCATGCGACATCTTGTTTACTGCCATAAGGTCACGCTCGCTCACCACAATCTTGCCGTCTTTGCTCACACGGAATCTCGTGGATATTCCCGCTTCGGCAGCCTTGTCTATGTCAATAAATGCGTATCTCATTCTCTTTTATGTTAATCCGATTAATATTTCTCCGTTGGCTGTAAGCTGGTTGCCCTCGCTGTCGGTGAGCTTGCTGTGCACACCGTCATACTCAATCTCAGCCCACAAGTCCATATAGCTGTTGGCTGCTTCTTTGCCTATGCCTGTATCGGCAAGCTTGATGCGCACGGCGTGCCCCTGACCACGCTCCACTTCCGTGCCGCCATTAACCTGAGTTTTCCAGCGTGTAGTGAAGAAAGCTCCGGGATAGTCAAGAGCCTTGCCCTTGTGCCCCGGGAAGATAATCTGGTTGGAGTGATACACGTCGGTAGCGGCAATGTTGCAGAGGTTGACCATCTGCGGCTTCACTGCCGGGAGGTGGCGCTTGATGCCGAAGGTGTGCAATGCGACCTGCTTGTAATAGGAATTGCCGTTGTAGTCGGTTCGTCCCACACATACCATAATGGCATAATTCACGCTCTCGACAAAACGGAGGTCGATGGTGAGGTGTGTCTTGTCAAATTCCACAACCTCGTCGGTGTTATTGACACCGTCGGTAGTGGCGAGCAAGTCGCCAAGTCCGCTATCGGTCATTGAATAGAGTTTCAGCACATACTTGCTGTCCCATATAGGTTTCTGGCCTCGCCAAATCTTGAAATCAATGCGCCTTATATAAGTGTTCACGCCGCTTGTGGCTTCCTTCTGTTCGGCATCGAGTATCGCAATACCGTGCGACTTCTTGTAATCCACCAGCTTTTTCATATCTCTTAGTGGGTTATATGCTTGTGCTGCCGCGTCTCCGAGTGCAATTGTGTAGCTGTCCTCGCTCTTTTCGATGGTAGCAAGAATAATCACATCACTCTGTATGTGGAGGATATTTCCGGTTCTGGCATCGTAAAGCTCACTCACCATATAGAGTTCGAGCTGCATACCGGGCTTCACATTCTGCCTCACGGTAAGTGCACCTCTCATATCGCTGGCTTCGGTCTCCATAGTGATAGTATCCTTGTAAGCCGATTCAGAGAGCTTAACGCCATTGACGTACCACGTCGGGATAGCCATATCGGCATTGCCGTAGTCCTTTGTGAGAGAGCCGTCGGAGGTGTTCACCGATAGCACGGGAACAAGCACTAAAGGAGTAATCTCGCGGTTAGGCTCATACTCCTTTGTTTCGGGATTATACACTTGCGCCATCGGTGAGTTAGGTGTATAGTTCTTCACCGATAGCGACACATTGAGAGGTGCGTAATCCCTTCTAATACGGTTTCTGACTGTCTGCATATCTTAGTTGGTTTATATTTCGATAGTTTCTTTAATCGCCCCTTCCGAAAACTCGCCTTCAGCGGTGAAAGTGAATTTGGTAGCACGTTGTATCGGGCTGAGGTCGTCGAGTGTAAGGTCGATGGTGCCATTGAAATTCTGTGCCTTAGCCGAAGCATTCCACACAGCATCGGAGGCAGCATCACCCCCATC
>JBJFEF010000062.1:7569-10260 GCA_051890435.1 Muribaculaceae bacterium | reverse complement strand
GCGAGTCGAGGCTCACCACCGTGTGGTCGATGTGGTTGTAGAGTCCGCGGTCGTTAAGCAACAGTCCCAAGCTCGAATCGGTACCGTTCACCTTGTCGGTGATAAGGCGCAGATTGTGTGTAGTGGCATTGAGGTTGCTCATCGTGGAGTCGATAGGCATCTCCTTGAGCGACGCCGACACCTGGGCAAGGTCGGCAGTCATCGCATTGATGTTGCAAGTGATGCTATCCACATTCTTCACTATGCCTGGCACCTTGCCGCCAAGCACTGCTGTCAGCTGTTGGCTGCTGCGCTCCAGGTTGGCAGTGATGCCATCGAGGCGGTCAATCGACTTCACAAGAGCCGGATTTCCCACCACCTTGTTCAGGCTCGTGAGCACACTGTCGATTTTTGGCATAATGGCTGCTACACTCGGCAGCAAGTCGTTGCTCACATTCTCCATCAGTCCGGCTTGGCTACGTCCGGCAATCTCGGCACCCACCTCATAGAATTGCGGCTCTTTCGAGAGATTAAGCGCAATCTGGGCTGTTCCAAGCATATCGGTCACTATCACAGCCTCCGAGTTCATCGGAATCTTCAAATCCCTGTCGAGGCTCATTTGCACACGCAATTTGCCCGTTTCATAGTCATAGATTATCTCGCGCACCAGTCCCACCTGGAAACCGTTGATGGTTACAGGTGCCGAGTCGGTAAGCCCATCCACCTTCTCGAAATGGGCATAATAGAAATTGACCGGGGTAAACAGATTAATACCCTTGAGGTAGTTAATGCCCCAGAAAAGACATGCCAAGCTCACAAGCACTGTGATGGCAATCTTAACTTCCTTTGAAAAAAACTTCTTCATTTCTTAATTTTATAGTGTATCTTAATTATTATTCAATCGTTAATTACTCCCGGCTGAAACATTCTTGTCTCAGCCTAAAGAATCCTCTCTCCATCCTTGAATGCCACGATAAACGCCTGCTTAAACAGCGGACGCACCTTGCCCTTCAATATCTTGAGAGCCTCCTTCTCGCTCTTTGCCGAACCGTAGGTGTATTTCCACAAACCCTTGTCGCGGTAACACTCCACTCCTTTCAGCCCCTTAAACTGCGCAGCCCCTTCCTCATACTTCTTGTTGCTCGTGAGAAACTGCACCTTATACTCCACCTTCCCCGTCGCCCGCACTGCCTTCACATCAGCATTGCGCGAGTCGCCGGCAGTAGCCTTCGCCGGCTTCTCCTTCACATCAGCATTGCGAGAGTCGCCGGCAGTAGCCTTCGCTTCGCTCTTCGCAGCCTGGCGCTTCAAGGCTTGCACCCCATCAAGGTAACGCTCAAACGCATTATATAGCGCACGCGCCATCTTCTCCTTGCCACGCTTCGACGTGAGAAAATCCTCCTGCGTAGGATTGCAGATAAAGTCGAGCTCTACAAGCACAGCAGGCATACTCGTGCGTGCCAGCACCAAGAATCCCGCTTGGCGTACGCCATTGTCCTTGCGGCCTGCCGTTTGCACAAATTCGCGCTGCACCATAGTGGCAAAATTCACACTCTGCTCCATGTGAATGTTCTGGCTAAGCTCAAACATGATATACGACTCGGGGCTCGTCGGGTCGAAGCCCTGATAAGTAGTCGTGTAATCATCCTCTAGCGAAATCACCGAATTTTCGCGCTTCGCCACCTCAAGATTCTCCTCCGAGCGGTGCAGACCCAGTGTGTAGGTAGCACTGCCGTGAATCGTGCGGCGGTTCTTCGCACTCTTCGCAATCGAGTTGGTGTGAATCGACACAAAGAGGTCGCCATTCTGCTTATTGGCAATGTCGCAACGTTGCTGAAGCGTGAGATACTCATCGCGGTCGCGAGTGTAAACCACATCCACGCCATCAAGGTTGCGCTTCACCATGTCGCCAAATTCAAGCGCCACAGCCAGATTGATATTCTTCTCATAGCTGTGCACCCCCGGTGCTCCCTTGTCGCGACCACCATGCCCGGCATCTATCACCAGCGTGAAAGCCCACACACTCTGTGGCAGCAACATTGCCGCCACCACCAGAAAGATATGTAGCTTCACGCGCTTCATCATTACACTTCAGTGGCTCAATCGTTATATTTCCAATTAACTTGCAAATTTAGCAATTTACCCCAAATCTTCCACAACAAATTCTCATTTTTCACACTAAATCCCCCATTTTCACCAATGCCTCACACCATTTCTCATCATGGCGCCACTACGCCTTCCCAATTTCACCAAAAATTTCTCCTCTCTTTCCCCCACAAGGTCCATATATTTTTTTTCATATCATTGTGCTGTTTTCTCATCCATTTTTCTTAATTTTGCACTTGTCGAAAAAAGAAAATTTAGCACTAAAAAAAAATCAATTATGGATAATCACAAAATATATGGCCTGATTGGCTTTCCTCTCGTTCATAGTTTCTCCCGCAATTATTTCAACCGGAAATTTGAGGCTGAAGGCATCGATGCCGAATACCTCAACTTTGAAATCGACGATATCGGTCACCTTATGGAAATTTTCAGCGAATATCCGCAGCTTGCCGGACTTAATGTGACTATCCCCTACAAGGAGCAGGTGAAGCCCTATCTCGACGAGATCGACGACGATGCCGCTCAGATAGGTGCCGTGAACGTAATTAAGATTATCCGCAACGGCGACGACTTCAAGCTCAAAGGCTTCAACAGCGACGTGGTGGG
>JBJFEF010000062.1:5757-7469 GCA_051890435.1 Muribaculaceae bacterium | reverse complement strand
GGCAACATTCTTCTCCACCTCGACCACCGCAATTTCTCTCTCACTGAGGGCGACATCTTTTCCCTCACAGCGCAATTCAGGCCCATCGCCAATCTCGGCAACCCCGAGGAATTCGACTACCGCTCTTTCATGGCTCGAAGGGGATGCTTCCTCTCAGCCAATCTTGGCGAAAACAGCTACCGCATTGTCGGTCACTCCGACGATTTCTTCTCACAGTCGCTCCACGCCCGCAGGCGTCTCGTGAATCTTGTGCTCAATTCATCTCTCTCGATTGATGCCAAGCACCTTGTCTGCACCGCCATTCTCGGCGACGCCTCAATCACCGATCTCGCCACCCGCACCACATTCTCACAAGCCGGAATTGCCCACATGCTTGCCATCAGCGGCTTGCACACCGGCATCATTCTCGCATTGCTCTCGCTGCTGCTTCGGCCTCTCGACCGCCTGAATCTCCGCCCCTTGCGGTGGGCACTCACTGTGGTGGCAATGGCACTGTTTCTCTTCGTCACCGGAATGTCGGCTTCGGCAATCCGTGCCACCATCATGGCAGCAGTAGGCATCGCAGCTCTGGCGTGGCAACGCGATGGCAGTGCACTCAATTCGCTTTGCCTTGCAGCCATTCTCATCCTCTTTTTCTCTCCGATGTCGCTCTTTAGCGTAGGGTTCCAATTGAGTTTTGCTGCCGTGGCTGCCATTTTGCTGCTTATGCCTCGGCTCAACGCCGCCAGCCGTAGGCTCGCCGTCATCTCCGTCATCATTTCATGGGCAGGAGCCACGCTTATTGCCAATGTGGGCTGCGCTGTGATTTCGGCACACTATTTCCACACGCTGCCACTCATCTCCATTCTCTCCAATCTCGTGGTAATTCCCGTTCTGCCCCTCTATGTGGCAACAGGTCTAATTGAAATTCTCTGTCTTTCTCTCGGCATTGAGCTTACCGAAATCAACGCCTTGCTCCAGTGTCTCACGTCATTCATCAATGGCACCGCCACCGTCGCCTCGCATCTTCCCTTTGCCTACATCGACAATCTTCACGTGCCGCTCCCGATGGTAGTGCTCTACTATCTCGCTTTTGCTCTTGCAGTGACATTCACCAATCGCCGCAGCTTCACCGCAGGCATCTCGTTTCTCGCATCTTGTGTCGCAATATTGTTTTGCATCGCCATTGATTCGGCTCTCACTCCACGCCAAGGCTTCTTCATCCTCAACAACCGCCACTCCACCCCGCTGCTGCATTTCTCAGCCGGCACCGGAAGACTATGGTGCACCGACAGCCAATGGAGCAATGCCGATTTCCGCTACTCATTCAGCAACCTCCTTGCCAAGTACCGCATCGACAGCCTCAACATCGTGCCCACCGATGCCTCAGTCAGCCATAGCGCGCCGTCTTGTCAAGGCAACATCCGATCTTCGGTAGCCGTGATGTGCGGAAAGCGCATAGTGATGGCTTCGCACACCGATTTGCGCCACCTGCGTGCATCGCGCCCCATCGCCTGCGACTACCTCATCATCACCAATCGCTATTATGGCAGCATCGCCGACCTTCTGCGCACCTTCTCGCCCGACACAATTGTGCTTTCGGGCGCCCTGTTCGCCGATAGGCGCCAACGCATCGCCAAAGAGCTGCCTTCACTCCCGGCTGACATAAAGATTCACGACATCGCCACCCGAGGCGCCATCGCCTTCACCCGCTAAAACATTCCTGAAATCAC
>JBJFEF010000062.1:0-5657 GCA_051890435.1 Muribaculaceae bacterium | reverse complement strand
GCTCCCACGAAGCCGCGACGATAATATGCCTCATTCAGGTTGCTCACAATCACCCCGCGGCTCGACGAAGCATGCACAAAATCCCCATTGCTGAGATATATCCCCACATGGTTGATTTTTCCCGACTTATTGAATTTGAAAAACACCAGGTCGCCTTCCCTGAGCTCCCGTTCCTTGATGTGACGGCACTCCTTGGTGTAAAGGTCCGATGAATTGTGCGTGAGTTTCTTGCCATACACTGCCGCATACACTTCCATCACCAATCCCGAGCAGTCGGTGCCTTTGCGCGAGTGTCCGCCATAGCGATAGGGCACGCCAATCCACGATTGCAGTTCCTTGCGCAGCCGCGACTTTCCCGGCTTCTCACGGCGGTTGTTGTCTTTATAGATGTCATCTACATATTCATTCCGGTAGTCGCGTCGGTCCTCCTGCCGCTCCTTCTTGTGGTGACACGCCCCAAGCAGCACCACCATCAACAGTGCCACCGCAGCAGGCATCACAATCCTTGTCACACCGCAAATGCAATATTTTCGGCAAGCAGTATTCACTAATATCCATTCTCATCGTCGTCAATACCACGTCACGCCATTCTGCGTAGAGCTGCGCTTGTCGTATTTCAGGTCGCTCAGCAGCGACGACTTCACAGCTATGTGAAACGAGTATGACTTATACGGACCCACCGGCACAAAGCTTGCACTCATGGTGAAGCAGTGCAAGTCGCGCGACACTGAGCAGTTCATGTAGGCTATCTTGTGTGTATCAAAGTTGTAGCTCGCCGAGAAGTTGAATGCCCAATTCTTCGTGGGCTTCACATTGCCCGAGAAACTCAGGTTTTGCGTTAGCTTACCCTTATATTCCAGTTTCTTCTTGTCAAATTCGCCATAGCCATAGTTCACCGAGTAGTTCACCGAGAGACTCCACGGGAAGTCCCACTTGGCATATCCGTCCTCATTGAGCACCACTCCGTTCTTTCCGCTGTCCTTCGAGCTGCTGCTTGGTCCCTCATCTTCGTCTTCGGCGTTTTCATATCGGGCTATGTCGCTGTTGGTGTTCTTCGTTGGCTTCTTGTTCTTGTCATCATCCTTTTTCTTTCGCTGGAATGTAGCGTTGTTGAATGTGTAGGAGAACGATGTTCCCGTACTCGACAGCTTTGCAAGTCCCTTTCCTGCCTGCAAGCGAGTGCGGTTCACACGCACCGGCGACCCCGACGGGCTAAGCTGGTAGGTATATACGTCCCACGTTGCCGAGAGGTTGAGGTTGAAGTTTTTCATCAGTCGCAGCGACAGCGAAGTGTTGATGTTGCTCCAGCGCATCGAGTCGGCTGCAAAGTTATACGATTGGCTCACCGTGAAATTCTCTATCAGCGACACCTTCTTCACACCTGTTGAGTCGTCGTCGCTCTTCACTTTCATCTCCACGTTGTTGGCTATCGACAAGTTCACCGATCCGGTCTTGCCCTGTCCCACACTTCCGAATAGTCCGTGCGAGAAGTAGGAATATTTCGTGTTGCGTATCTGTCCTGTGCGCGGGTCGGAATAGGCGTAAGTGCCATAATAGCCCCAGAATGGCGAACTGAAGTCGGGCGATGCCGAGAACGACACCGTTGGTGTCATCACATGGCGTATCATCTGCACCTTGTCGCCAAATATCTTCCACGGCTTGAAGAATCCGTAAATCTTCGTGTCGAGCGACACCGACGCATTGAAGTCAAACACGTTGTAGAAGCTGTAAGTGGTATCGCGCACCACCGCCGATGCCTGTGGGTCCCACTGCTGGCGTATCTTGCTGGTGTACATGCGGTCGTTTATCGTCACGCTCGGCGTGAGGTTCACATATTTCAGCACATTGAAGGTGGCTGAAATGGGCACCGAGTGCTTCATTCCGTTGCGCCAATCCTTGATGAGGCTCTTCTTGAAAAATTCGTCCTGCTTTGCCGTGAGCGAGTTCTGGAACTGTCCTGAATACGACATCTTTATCTTCTCATACCACTTCTCGTCGCCCACTGCACGCTTGCGCTTGAAGGGTGCCGTCTGCGACATTGTCAGCGTCAGGTTGGGGAACGACACGGTGAGCGTAGAGTCCGATGTTCGCTGCGACACGTTGGCTGTCGTCGAGAGGCTCCACTTCGAGTTGGGGAACTTGTAGGTCATGTTCACCGTGCTGCTCTTGGTGTTCTCGGTGAAGTCGTTGTTGTAGTAACTGTTCAAGTCGTTGCGGGTGTATCCGCTCGTGGTGAAGTTCACACTTGCCGAGAGCGACATGTTGGGGTTGGCTTTCGAGTCCTGCGAGTGCGACCACGCTATGCGGAAGTTGGTCTGCTTTGAGTAGTCGGCTGCACCCTTGTCGCCGTTGATGGTGACAAGATAGCTCAGATTGAAGTTGCCCGAAAATTTGTAGCGCTTCACATAATTCGACTGCGCCGTTACGCCCCACGAACCCTTCGTATAGACCTCTCCGGTGACTGCAAGGTCCATCATGTCGCTTATAGCGAAATAATAGCCTCCGTCGCGCAAGAAGAAGCCACGGTTGTAGTCCTCGCCAAAAGTGGGGAATATCACGCCCGACGAGTATTTTTTGCTGAATGGGAAGTAGCCGAAAGGCACTGCAATAGGCAGCGGCACATCAGCAAGCACCATATAGGCAGGTCCCGACACCACATTCTTGCCTGCCTTCATCTTTCCCTTGGTGAGTTGCAGATAGAAGTGCGGATGCTCGTGGTCGTCGCAAGTGGTATAGCGGCCGTTCTTTATGTAGTATTCATCATTCTCCATCTTCTTGGTGGTTCCGCCGGTGAGATAGCCCTCTCCCTGCTGCGTCACCACGTCGGTGATAAAGCCCTTCTTGCTCTTGAAGTTGTAGCGCATCGTCTTCGACTCATATTCACCGCTGGGGTCCTTGAACACCGGCGTTCCCTCCAGGTCGCCCACACTGTCGGGGCGTCCCATTGCATACACCTCGTTGTTGTCCATGTTCATCTGTATCTCCATCGCCTTGAGGTTGATTTCCCCATAGTTCACCTCGCTTTGGCCATACATATTGGCATTGTTTTTTCCAAAGAACACCAGCGAGTCCTTGGCGGTAAACTTCACCGAGTTGTCAAGGTCAACAAACCGATACACAAATTTTGTTGTGTCGCGCTGCACGCTGTCGGCTCCCACTGCTTCCCTCACGGTAGTCATCGGGGGCACCGTGTCAATAGCCGAAGCCACCGAGTCAGCCACCTCAGCCACCGAGTCGGCAGCTGCCATCACACTGTCGTGGAGGGCAAGCGGCAACGTGTCGGCAAGCAACCTCGCCGCCGAGGCACTTCCCGACCTACCCACACCCACCATGGATAGCAGCAGAATAAACAAGATTATATATATGTTTCTTATATTCAAATTCTCTGTCTTTTCAATTCGTGTGTGCAAAAGCGCACATTCCAAGTTGCAAAATTACACATTATCATCCACACCACCGCATTTTTTCAGCAAAATTTCCCTAATCCTTCATCGCAATTCCACAAAAAATCATCGGATACCCCAAACCGTATAGGTTCCCGGATATCCGATGCAAAAATATAAAATTATGAAACAAAGTCGAAATATCGTCTTTCTATCAGCGCCTTAGCCCTTATTGGCACGCTTGCGCTCAAGCTCATCGAGTATTATCTTGCGAAGGCGCAAGTGATGCGGTGTCACCTCCACATATTCGTCGGCCTTGATATATTCAAGTGCCTCCTCAAGGCTGAATACCACCGGCGGAATGATGCGCGCCTTCTCATCGGCTCCCGATGCTCGCATATTGGTGAGCTTCTTCGATTTGGTCACGTTCACCACTATGTCGTTCTCCTTAGCGTTCTCGCCCACTACCTGACCGGCATACACTTCTTCCTGCGGGAAGATGAAGAAGCGTCCGCGATCCTGAAGCTTGTCGATAGCATAGGCGTAGGCTGTTCCTGCCTCCATCGCTATCAGCGAGCCATTGGTGCGGCGCTCTATCTCACCCTTCCATGGCTGGTACTCAAGGAAGCGGTGTGCCATGATTGCCTCTCCTGCCGAGCCGGTAAGCACATTGGTGCGAAGACCTATGATGCCTCGCGACGGTATGTTGAATTCCAAGTGTATGCGGTCGTTCTGGGTTGACATCGATGTCATCTCTCCCTTGCGGCGTGTCACCATATCAATAATCTTGCTCGAATACTCCTCGGGCACATTGATGGTGAGCTGCTCCACAGGCTCGCACTTCTGTCCGTCGATTTCCTTGATAATCACCTGTGGCTGTCCCACCTGAAGCTCATAGCCCTCGCGGCGCATCGTCTCAATGAGCACCGAGAGATGCAGCACGCCACGGCCAAACACATTCCAGGCATCATCGCTCTCTGTGCGCTCCACGCGCAAAGCAAGGTTCTTGTCGAGCTCGCGGGCGAGGCGGTCGGCTATGTGGCGCGATGTCACATATTTTCCGTCCTTGCCGAAGAATGGCGAGTTGTTGATTGTGAATGTCATCGACATCGTTGGCTCGTCGATCGCAATGCGTGGCAGTGGCTCGGGATTGTTGAGGTCGGCTACCGTGTCGCCAATCTCAAAGCCCTCAATGCCCACGAGTGCACATATATCGCCCGATTTCACACTCTGCACCTTCTTGCGACCCATGCCCTCAAACACGTGCAACTCCTTGATGCGCTGCTTCACCGTCGAGCCGTCTTTCTTGCACAGTGCAATATCCATACCCTCGCGCAGCTCGCCGCGATGCACACGTCCCACTGCAATTCGGCCCACATACGATGAGTAGTCGAGCGACGTGATAAGCATCTGCGCATCGCCCTCAAGCTCTTGCGGTGCCGGAATATATTCAATGATTGCATCAAGCACGGCATTGATGTTGTCGGTAGGTTTACGCCAGTCGAGGCTCATCCAGTTCTGCTTTGCCGAGCCGTAGATTGTGGGGAAATCGAGCTGGTCTTCAGTAGCATCGAGGTTAAACATAAGGTCAAACACCATCTCCTGCACCTCATCGGGGCGGCAGTTGGGCTTATCCACCTTATTCACCACCACTATCGGCTTCAGCCCCATCTGTATAGCCTTCTGCAACACAAAGCGCGTCTGTGGCATCGGTCCCTCAAAGGCATCCACAAGCAAGAGGCAGCCATCGGCCATGTTGAGCACTCGCTCCACCTCTCCGCCAAAGTCGGAGTGTCCCGGGGTGTCTATAATATTGATTTTATATCCGTTGTAGTTTATCGAAACATTCTTCGAGAGAATTGTGATTCCACGCTCTCGTTCCAAATCATTGTTGTCGAGCATTAGTTCTCCCGTGCTCTGATTGTCGCGGAACAGATTGCCCGCAAGTAACATCTTATCTACCAATGTAGTTTTGCCATGATCCACGTGCGCGATAATGGCAATATTCCTAATCTTCTGCATATAATACCTATTTCGGGGTGCAAAGTTACAAAAATCTCACGAATTTTCGTGCCTATATCTCCCAAAAATCACCTCCTACCTCCCAAACTTGTGCTTTTTCACAAAAATCAGCACGTATCGGGGCAAAAAACCGCTCCACTATTATGATTATGTGAAATTTTATTACTACCTTTGCAGCCGAATTATTAACAAATTAAATTCCCGAGTTTGACACTTTTCGCGTTTTTGAGCTGATATACAGGCAGTTATCGT
>JBJFEF010000061.1:0-2786 GCA_051890435.1 Muribaculaceae bacterium | reverse complement strand
CGAAGAAGCCCAGGAAGATGCGCTCGTCGCGTGCCGAGGCGCGTTCAAGCCACGGCGACACCACCGGAATGATGATGTAGAGGCTGATGAGCGGATACATAAACCACAAGTGCCCTGCCATCGAGGGGAAATTGAAGGCTATGTTTTTGAGGTCGGCAAGCGATTGCTCCCACGACATACCACCCCACAGCAGAGGCAACAGCGAATAGGCAATGAGGAAGAAAACGAAAGGCGGCAGAATGCGCATGAAGCGGCGGCGATAGAATTGCCCCATAGTGACGCCGGGCTTTACCGGCACGAGAAGGAATGCCGACACAATCATGAAAAGCGGCACGCTTATGCGTCCCATAAAGCCGTCGTAGAAAGCCACCCAGAAGCGGTTGCCCTCATTGGCGAGCATCGACACCGAGCCGGCGAGACCCGACGAATCGGCGCCATAGAAATTCTCACTTGCGTGTACCAGCATCACAAGGAAGCATGCTATCACGCGAATGTAGTCAACAAAGACAATTCTCTCGTTTTTCTCCATAATTGCTAATTTTTATTGCAAAAATAGGGATAATCTGTGAGATAGCCAAATTTATGCAAAATTGCGATAAAATCTCACGAAATGTTAGCAGTGATATAGCGAAAAAAGTGTAAATTAGCAGCGATAATGCTCAGCAAACTCATGGAACTAAGGTCGCTCATATTGTCACTTGCAATGCTTCTGCCGATTGTGCCGCTTGTGGCGCAAGAGGCAACAGTGCCCGTAGGGTCGGGCGACGTTGCCACACCTTCGGTTGATGCCTCTACTTCGGCAAGCCTTGCTTTGCCATGGCTTTTGCCATCGAATATCGTTATTGCAACTCCGCAAAGCTTCTATTCCATTCAAGTGCCGCAACACCAGTCGCCCACATTCAGCATTAGCAGCTTGCAGGAGCTGCATCGTTGGGACAATGGGGCTGTGTATGGCATCGGAAGCACCGACGTGATGCCGGGATTGGGCAACTTCAACGGTGCCGGCGTAGGCATAACGCAGCACATGGGGCGCTTCACTGTGGAGGGCGCTCTCTCGGGCTATAAATACCACATCAACCGCAACCTCTACAACGATTTCGGTGTTTCGGGCAGTGTGTCATATCAAATCAATCAGCACTTTGCAGTGAGGGTCTTCGGCAACTATTCGTCGGGCAATGTGTATGATTCACCGGCAGCGATGCCCTACGTCAATTATTCCTGTTTTGGCGGCTCGGTGAGTTATCAGTCGGGGCGCACCTTTGGCATGGAGCTGGGAGTGCGAAGGGTGTTCGACCCGAATCTCAACCGCTGGCAGACTATCCCCATTGTGACGCCCACAGTGAATATTGGCAATTGTGCTTTCGGAATAGATGTGGGAGGCTTGCTTCACAGCATAATCAACAGCGGCAACTACGACCACCACGACTATCGTTCTCCGATTCCCACATCGGGCAGCAGCTTCGACAGCAAGAAGGGCAGCATCCCCGGCAGCGGGCCACATCTGCTTCCCGCCAAAGCCGTGAAACCACGTTAATCAAGAGGAAAACAAAGTCTCCACTGCAAAAATGGTCGCATAGTGTGACTATTTTTGCAGTGATCATATACTTCCAGCATCAAATACCAGCCACAAGGAGTGAGATATGCTTACTTTATATGGATTGTTTACAATATTGATTCGTCGAGCAAGAAGGGAATTACGCCTACATATACAATTCCATCTTCGTCGGTCCAGGGCTTGACGTTTCCGTCGAGAATAACCATTTTTTTGAAAAAATCACCAGAATTTTTCAAAGAAAATGTTTCTTGTTTTTGCTTCTCTGCGGTGTCGATATTCAGTGCCGATTGTATGTAAATCTTGTTATGACCTGTATTTACGATAAAGTCGATTTCATATTGTGACTGCACTTTCTTTCCTTGTGTGACTCTTGTAAGTTCAACTACACCGACATCAATACTAAAACCTCTCCGAATGAGTTCGAGAAATATTAGGTTTCCCATCAGATGCGACTTTTCCTGCTGACGGAAATTCAATTTCGCGTTTCTTAATCCTAAATCAATTGAATAGTATTTCAGCGTATTGTCGAAATATTTTTTCCCTTTGATATTGAAACGCTTGGCAGCTATGAAAAGATAAGAATCCTCAAGATAATTGGTGTAGCTCTTTATGGTGTGGTCCGACGTATTCCGTTTCATTAATGAACTTGCTGCATTGGCAAGATTATGAGTATTGGTGAGCGACCCAACTGATGAATATAGCGAATCAATGAGTGCGTCAAGCACCTCATCGTCTTTAAGTCGATATCGCTCAACGATATCCTTGATATATACATTCTTATGAAGCCCAAATAGGTATCGTTGCTTCTCTTTTTCATTTGGCTCGAGCACCGCCGACGGCATTCCACCATAAGTGAGGTATTCTTCGAGTGCATCAGCTTTTTCCAAGTCTGCCGTTTCGTAATACTCTTTGAAAGAAAGCGGATAGACCTTGATTTCAGAGCCTCTGTCGCGGAAATTAGTGACAATGTCGGATGATAGCATCTTTGAATTTGACCCTGTTACATAAATGTCGAGGTTTTTGTGATGCATCAGATCATTGAGAATATCATAGAATGTGGTGTAGAGCAGGTCTTTATCTTCATCAGATATAAGATTTTCGTCGATATTCAAATTTTTCACTTTTAATGACAACTGAATCTCATCGATAAAAACATAGAAGAGTTTATTATTATCTTTAGTTTTGTCGATAATATACCCATAGAGCTCATTGGGATTTCTATATTTGAGAT
>JBJFEF010000060.1:0-2791 GCA_051890435.1 Muribaculaceae bacterium | reverse complement strand
TGTCTCTTTTGAGTTTTGGCTCTCAAAAGTGTCAACTTTTTTCAGTTCAAGTCATTTCTATCTCTGCCATATTATTGGTATATTTGCATATAATTCTATCAACCATTGTTTAACCTAAGATTTATGAATCGTAACCTTTTCTATTCTTCTGTTGCCGCCCTCGTCATGAGTGCATCTTCTTTGCTCAATGCACAGGCGCTTCGCCTCGATGAGCTCAAAATCACTACCAATGGCAACAAGCAATCCCGCGAATTTTCCTTCAGCGACAAGCACGCCGGCTTCTTCTATGGAATGACCGGAACCGACGATTTCCTCGATTGGAACGCCGGATGGAACATTCGCGCCCACCGCGTGTTCACCGACTATCGTCTCTACTCCAACGGGAAGCTGCTGCCCCGAAACACTCACGAAACGTCGGTCAACGTTTATCCCGACCGCATGGTGCGCTCCTATCCCGGAGCTGTGAAGGAGACATTCTCTCTCGTAGATAAAGAGAAGGTTATCTATATAGCTCTCGAATCTCGTGGAAAAGAGAAATCGTCATTCGGCATTGAGCTGCTTGGCGACATCATCTCAGCCCCTTCAGCCGATGGCTCCACTGCCATTCTCACACCCAAAGAGCACCCGGGAATGATGGTGCGCGTAGCTGCCATAAATCCCGACGTGCCTATCACCGTCGATGGCAGCATCATAACTGCCGCTGAAGGCTCAGGCGGTTTCATAATCACCTTTGGCGACGACGCCGAGAGCAATCGCCTCGTTGCCGATGCACGCCTTAACAACGACAGCTGGCACTCTGCTCGCACTCTGCGCATGCAGCAACTCCTCGATGTCAACGCCATCGAATCAACCGACCAAATCACCAAAGGCATCTCTTGGCTCATGCTCACCGCCGACGAGCTCGTCACCATGCAGCACGGCGGTTGGGGCATCTATGCCGGTCTGCCCTGGTTCACCGACTTCTGGGGACGCGACATGTTCATCTCCATGCCGGGCATCGTGCTATGCACCGGCCAGTTCGAGGTAGCTCGCGATATCCTCTCTTCTTTTGCCAAATATATGGACGTCGATCCCAATTCGCCCACCTACGGCCGCGTGCCCAACCGTCTCAACCTCGACGGCATCCTCTACAACACCACCGACGGCACTCCGCGATTCGTCATCGAAGCTCTCGACTATCTGCGCTACTCGGGCGACAAAGCATTTGTGAAAGCAATCTACAAGAATGTGAAAATTGCCACCGACGCATCTCTAAAGCTCTACGTCGATGACCGTGGCTACCTCACGCACGCCGATGCCGACACATGGATGGACGCCAAGCGCCAAAGCAAATATCCCTGCTCGCCGCGAGGCAACCGTGCCGTCGATATCCAGGCACTTTGGTACGGACAGCTCTCTGCTGCAGTGCAGATGGCTCAATACATGGGCAAAAAAGACGATGCCGCTCGCTGGCAGGCTGCCGCCGACAAGCTGAAAGCTAATTTTGAAAACGACTTTGTGGTAGATGGCGTCATCGTCGATCACCTCAACGCCGACGGAACTCCCGACAATCAGATCCGACCAAACACCATCTATGCCTACGAGCTCATTTCCTCCGACTCGCTGAAAATGGCTGACCTTCGCACCACTTGGACACACCTCGTATATCCATGGGGCGTATCGTCGCTCGACCAGATGGACGAGAATTTCCACCCCTATCACGAGCAGTGGCACCGCTACCACAAGGACGACGCCTACCACAATGGCACCATCTGGCTGTGGCAAAACGGCATGGCTATGCAGCGAATGATTGAATATGGCCAAGAGCAAAAAGCTTTCAAGCTCTTCTGCAACATGAACCGCCAGGCTCTCGACGAAGGTGCTATCGGAAGCCTCGCCGAGAACGCCGACGCTTGGTGCCGCCCCGGAAAGACGTGGGTACGCCGCTCGGGCACTTTCCTCCAGGCTTGGAGCAATGCCGAGCAAATACGCACTTGGAGCCAGTGTTTCCTCGGAGTGAAGCCCGATATGCTTAATGCACACATCGCCATCACTCCGCGATTGCCAAAAAACATCGACGTGAACACTCGCATGCGCATCGCCGACGCCGACTTGCAATATTGCCGCCGCACCACCGACTCATTCAGCCACTTCTACAGTTTCGGCTGGAGCGGTAAAAAGCCCGTGACAATCACCCTCGACCTGCCGGTGATTGCCAATGTAGATATCGAAATCCCCGCAGGCGGAAAGGTGGAAATCAACGTCACACCAAAGGCATCACTCCGAGCCACAGTGTTCAATGCTGCCGGCGACGTTATAACCCGTGTGGATGCAGCAAAAGACGCACAGAAGGCTCAGTTTGCCGCCAAGTGCCTCAAATTCCGCAATGGGCTGCACTTTGCCGAGCCATGCTATCGCGAAGACCTCAAGTCGATGTCGCGCTACTTCAATCCCCCGCTCCACTACCAAAGCATCGAATAATCCCTAAAGCCTCAATACAGCGACCCCTGCCACAGCCATCTGCAGCAGGGGTCGCTTTTTATCTTCTCCGAGGGGATTTCTTTCGCCCCCGTCAATTGTCTTTTATGGGGATTTCTCTCGCCCCCGTCAATTATTCAGCCTTTGCCTCATCAGCCTTAGGCTCCTCCTCAATGAAGTTGGTCTCGCCGGCATTCACCAGAATGTTATACCACGAAATCACCTTCTTGATGTCGGTGTTATACACGCGCTCACGGTCATATTCAGGAAGAATGTCGCTGAAAAATCCCTGAAGCTCATCTGCCGTCTTATATTTGGCTGCATCCAGAGTCTT
>JBJFEF010000059.1:0-2793 GCA_051890435.1 Muribaculaceae bacterium | reverse complement strand
TTCATAAGCTTTTTGGGTGTTGAATAATGGTACACGCTGAATCAATGGTTCTATTATAGAATCAATAAAAAAGTGGGCAAATTTACATAGAATTTCACACATTACCCCCCAATTGTTAAATTTTACTAAATCCCTGATTTTTCTTGAATTTCAGTGTGTCAGCAGGCTTCCACACCATGCGCTTCCCGGGGGCTAATAAGACTAATAGGGCTAATAGGACTAATAAGACCAATAAGACCAATAAGACTAATGGGACATGAATGTCCGATTTTTACAAAGCGAGATGGTGGGAATGGTGTAATTTTGCAGCGAAAAATTAAGAAAATTGAGGATTATTCGATAATTTTTCATTTTTTGTGTAACTTTTTGAATGTTGTATGCGTCAAATATAGTGAAAGGCAATCGCTGAGATGCCTCAACTAATTTGAACAAAAAACAGAGATAATAAACAACTTCTTCTATGAAACGATTCATGATTATTGCTGCATTGGCTATTGGTGCCATGGCAGCGCAAGCCCAAGATTATGCTGCTGAACTCGACTCGATTGCACTCGACTCGATAATGAGCATCGTGGAGCTTCAGGAAATTGTGGTGAAGGGTCAGCTTCCCAACACCCGACTTAAAGGAAATGCAATGGTGACCAAGGTGAGCGGTTCAGTGCTTGAGAAAGCCGGAACCGCACAAGATGTGCTGCGCAAAGTGCCCGGAATGATCAAGAAGGGCGAAGACCTCGAAGTGATTGGCCGTGGCACTCCCATCTACTACATCAATGGCCGCCGCGTACACGACACCGACGAGCTGAAGCGCCTTATGAGCGACGAGATAGCCGATGTGGAGGTTATCACCAACCCCGGTGCAATGTACGACGCTTCGGTAAGTGCCGTGGTGCGCATCAAGACGGTGCGCCGCCAGGGCGACGGATTCAGCTTCAACACTTTTGCCAAGACTGAGCAGAGCCTGCGCACCGGCAAGAACGACCCCGAGGCGCAAGTGAATGTGAACTACCGCACCGGTGGATGGGACTTCTTTGCTTCGGTGAAGGAGTGGGAATACCGTACCAACCAGTGGAGCGACCTCGGACAGATTACCACCAATCCTGCCGGCAATGAGGAGCTTTACAAATATGAGGGTACTCTGATGAACGCCTGGCGCGGCATCGGAACTCACCTCACAGGTGGACTCAACTGGCAAATCAACGACCTCCACTCACTCGGTGCAAAAGTGGATTATGCCGTTACCACCTCGGGCGACACTTATGAGCGCCTCTACATGGACAAGTGGGACCGTGGCACTCACGTGGAGACTGTCAATAGCGAGGGAAAGAAGTGGAGCGAGAATCCACACAATGTGCTCGTGAATGCCTACTACAACGGCACCGTGGGCAAGCTCAATATCGACTTCAACACCGACATGTTTTTCTCGAAAGACAATGAGTACCAGAATATGGACGAGACTGCCACCACCACCGACCGCGAAGTGCGTGCCATCACCACTTCGAGCAACGACATGGTTGCCACAAAGCTCGTTCTCTCCTACCCCATTTGGCGCGGACAGCTCCAGGCTGGAACTGAAGAGACTTTCGTGAAGCGCAAGGCGACCAACGAAATCACCGGTGCGGGGCTCCCAAATTCAATATCGCACGTCAACGACAATGTGTATGCCGGATTCCTGCAATATGGCTTTGCGCTCGACCAGAACACTAACTTCAGCATCGGAGTGCGCTATGAGCACGCCTACTTCGACTACAAGGAGCAGATTAATCCCGATGCCAACCTCAAGCGCAGCTTCGACAATGTGTTTCCGTCGGCTTCGTTCTCCACACTGCTCGGCAAGGTGCGTGCCTCGCTAAGCTATGCAAGCTACACCTCGCGTCCGCAATACTGGCAGCTGAGCAACGCTATGAGCTACCACAACCGCTACGTGTTCCAGCAGGGCAACGCCACACTGAAGCCCTCAACGCAGCACAATGTGTCGCTCACCACCATGTTCGGAATGTTCACCATAGGTGCCAACTACTCCTACACCAAGGACCTTGTGTGCAACTGGAGCGAGCAATACAACAATGAAGGCACCATTCGCATCACCTTCCGCAACATTGACAAGCCACAGCACCAGCTCAATCTCTTTGCCGTGGCAAGCCACACCTGGGGCTGCTATTCGCCCTCGTGGACAGTGGCAATGGCAAAGCAGTGGCTCACTCTCGACTTGGATAATGGTAGCCGCTCGTTCAACAAGCCCATGTGGGTGTTCAATGCCAGCAACGCCTTCCGCTTGCCGCACAACTGGCAGCTTGAGCTGAACTCGGAGTTCCACAGCAAGGCCAACTACTTCAACGTGGAGCTTGTTAACAACTATTGGTCGCTCGAAACCGCTGTGCAGAAGTCGTTCCTAAAGAACAATGCCCTCACACTGCGTCTTGCATGGCAGGATATGTTCCGCAAGGGCAACAACGACGTGTATATCTACTACGGCAGCTACAGCATACACCAGACCAACACAATGGACTTCAACCGCGTGATCTTCACTGCCCGCTACAGCTTCAATGCAGCACGCAGCAAGTATAAAGGCACCGGTGCCGGAAAGGATGCCCGTAACCGCATAGGAAGCACAGCCAAATAAAACCGCAGCAATAATATGGAAAAGAAAACAATAATAGCCTTGCCGGTGGCAGTGATAGCGATAGTGCTATCGGCAATAGCACTTTTAGGAATCTGAAACCTTAATCATGCAACAATTAGTTTTTTAATACACGCTACTCGCAAATCAATGAAAAAGCACATCATGCAAGAAAG
>JBJFEF010000058.1:0-2799 GCA_051890435.1 Muribaculaceae bacterium | reverse complement strand
ATTAGCAAATAAATTTGAACTGCGCAAACACAGCTCACAAGAAAGTTACATTATATATAAAGACACCCCATTTCTCCAAAAAGTACCATCAAATGTCTCACCCCTGCACCCTACTGAGAATAGCAATTATAGTTGAATTGTTGGTTTTGTTAAAGATGATTTAAACCGAGCGATGGGGATTTTGGGGCGATGTAAATTTGCCGGCGAAACGTTTCACGGATTCTGTGAGGCTCCCGGAGGTTTCTGCTTTAGCGCCTTGATATGACATTGAGGCTCTATTCACTTCAATATGTGCTGCCTCGTGATTCGGGAGGTTCGCTGATGACAATTTCACGCAAAGATTCGATGACTCTCTCGGGAAATCAACCTAATTCAAGTATCCTGCAAGGTGTCAGCAACTCACTTTGAACAACTATCAAATTTATAGCAAGGGGGTCGGTGACTCTCTCAGGCAATTATCAAATTTACAACAAGGGTGTCGATGACTCTCTTTGAATAATCAACTATATGTGATCAATTAATCGCGTGGGAGTGAAGACTCCACGTTAATACTAACTTTTAATTTTAATTTAAAACAAATGGAAAACAACTTTGATTTTTTGAAAAAGAAACCTGTCGCGATGATGACAGGTGAGGAGCTGGCAACGTTGGTTGCAGATGCCGTAGCTCCGACCGACGATGATGCAACCACTGGGACTCAACTTGTGGCATCGCCGCCGAAGTATGTTTATGGCATCAGGGGTATTGCCGAGCTGTTCGGCTGCAGTGTGCCAACGGCTAACCGCATCAAGCGTAGCGGTATCATCAATGATGCAATCACGCAAATCGGCAGGAAGATTATTGTAGATGCTGAGAAGGCTCTCATTCTTGCAGCAGGAAGAAAGTGTAATGATTCTAATTGACTTCGCCATGAATCAGTTTGATTACACGACGCCGGGCAGCCAGGCTGCTGCGGCTTCAACAATCACTGTGAACGGAATAGCTTCTGCCGAGTTGAAAACCGTGAAGAAGCCTGGTGCAAAACGCAACAACGCACGCGCCAACGAGCGCAAGAGGCTGCTTGCCATTAGGCAGTTCCTCGACGGGCTGCAGCCATATCAAGCCGATGCACTGCGCATTAGCCTCAAGATTGCAGACGGTGTGATATGCAACGACAATATGTCGGCCGACGACCGTCTTACAATGAACCGCTACCTTAACTGCGGCATCCGCAAGGAGCAAAGTTCGGCTGAGCAGATACTCGCGCTGCGCCTTGGTAGAGCTGTCGCACTGTTGCAGTCGGCATCGCAATACTGCGACAAAATACAGATGAACCTGCTTTATCAGACGGTGACTGCACTTGCTGCAAACAATGCCGACATCGAAGATGCACGGGCGAAAATCAACCGTGTTGTCGATACGAAAGCCGGTGCAGGCACTAAGTGATGCAATGTTGCATGACGATGCGATGCAAGAGCGATGACGATGTGATATGCATTTGCACTCACTAAGTGCTGCACATCTGCTCGCTGCGAGTATCGGGGCATTGTGCTTCCCTCTTTTCGGAGGTAATGGCGGTAGTTGCCGGACAAATGCCCCGATTGGGAAATATGCGGAAATGACTCCCCTTTTATCAATTCTGTGTCATCTTTTCGGAGTATCCGATATCGTGACCTGAGGAGATACGGTGGAATTGTGCCAGTGGATATTATTATTTGCCACAAGATATGCCGAGGTATTACCTTCGCTCCGCTCAGTACATACCGCGACCTTCCGTGTGCACCCCACAAGTGTGGCGCAGTGCCCCGATACTCGCAGGCTCGCATCTTGCTGTTTTTATTCAAACCAAAAAAAGATAACATTATGCTTAACCCCAACAAGAAATCACGTGTGGTGGTGACAAAAGTCACTCCACAGGAACGCGCCGAGATAGCCCGCACTGCTGCCGACTGCGGAATCACCTTGAGTGAATTTGTGCGTGCACGCTGCCTCGGTTACCGGCCGGCAAGTCGCTTGTCACACTTTGAGAAGCAGCAACTCTCTCATCTCGAAGCGTGCCGCACCGATATGGTGCACTTTGCAAACGCTCTTGCTGCACTGTCGCGTGAGGAGAAGATGCAGCTGTTCCACCAACAGCCCTACATGCTGAAATGGTACCTGAATGTTGCCCGCATAACGAATGCTGTCACGGAATACATACAGCATGTGCAGCAACGCAATATCTATCCCGCCAAGATTCGTCTGACCGATAACACTTCACTGCAATGATAGCGATAGCACACTGCGTAAAGCAAGGCATCAACACCCTGCGATACATTTCGGGTGAAGACACTACGCGCAAGCACCGCCCCGACCTCATTCACCGCATTGCCGACTTCTTCCTGCCGCGCGATGCTGATGCTATGGGTATCTGGCTGAAGATGAATGCCGCTGCGTGCAACCACCCGAAACTGAAGGCCTCGCTCATCAACATCAAGCTGTGTCCGCCGCAGCAATACACCGGTCACTTCACGCAAGCCGACTGGAAGCAGCTATGGATTGACTTCGCACGCGAGTTCGACGCAATAGAGATGCGCGATGCAAACGGTAAGGTGTTCTCACCACGCACCAATATCAGCAAAAGTATGGCTACCGTGTGGCTGCACTGCGACTCGAATAGCGGGATACCGCATCTGCACATTGCCGTGAGCCGTGTAGATGAGAACGACTGCGTCAGCAACGATCACCGCATCGACCTGCGTGCGCAACAGGCTGCACAGATTGTTGCTCGTAGGCGAGGCTGGCTTTCTGCCAATGACGTGCGTCGTGAGAACATCCGTG
>JBJFEF010000057.1:0-2832 GCA_051890435.1 Muribaculaceae bacterium | reverse complement strand
TTTTTTCTTAAATCTACAATCTATAAAAACATATATATTTCAGAATTAGAACATAAGTATCGAGTGTGGCGCACAAGGTGGAAATTATAGCTTTCCACGGTGTGAAAATCGGCGCTTCTGCCGATTTGCAAATCCAAAAATAGATATTGCTTGTGAAAAAAACAAATATTTGGGAGGAAAAATTCTAAAAAATTTACACTTTTTAATTGCAAATTGCCAAATGCTTATAAATCAAAAGTTTAGGTGCTGAAATATTTATGCTTAACAACATAATTTTAGGGCATAAACAGGCAATTTGTTACTTTTTGTGGTGAAAATGTCGCAATTTGCTATTTACTTTGCTGCGCCGAATCAGGAGGCTCTGAGGGCTACGGAAATGGAGTTTTTGCGGTGGCAGATGTGAGGCAATCAGGAGGCTCTGAGGGCTACGGAAATGGAGCTTTTGCGTCTATAAGGTGCTACTGCTTTTTCGGCGAAATATCAATTTTTTTCACAATCTACAAAAAAGGAAATTTACATGAAAAGCACTTATCGAAGAAAATCCGAATGCACCAAGAGTATGGTGATGTATGCCTCTGCTCGAACCGACCACGAATATGGCGAAGATGCGCCGGCAGGCACCTGCGAAGTGATTGACAACTTGCGCAACGAGGGACACTCGGTGCGTCCTGTGGGGCGACTTGCACCGATAGGCACCCTTGCACAAGGCGAACAGATTCTTACCACTCACCGCACAGCCACGGGGGTGAATGTGCTGAGCTATCTTGGAAATTGCATCCATTGGCACTCTGCTATTGCCGACGATGGCACCGTAGTGGTGAAGGACAGCCTTATCGGCTATGTGGATGGCAAGGTGAATTGTGCTCAGGCTCTTGGCAACATGGTGAGGGTGGGATGCTCGGGTGGCGATGCCCTGCTGCGCTACTCGGGCGGCAACTACCACTTGCTTCACCTGCAGGATGCTATGCCCGATATGCGCATCACCACTTGCGATGCCGATATTGCAGGTGCGAATGTGTGGGCACTCGATTTCGACTTGGGATATACCCACTGGGCGTCGCCACTGAGCAGCGACGATGAGGCACGGATAAGGGCAGCTATGCTCAGTGCTGTGGCGACTATTGAGCGCGACGCACATTCGGCAGGGCGCAGCGTGTTTCCCTTTTTGGCACGCTATGGCGTGCGCCTCACCGATGGCAGCTATCTGTGTGTGAGTGCTCCTGTGGTGGTGGGCTGCGGCATTCCATTTGCCGGAGAATATCGCACCGCGGTGAGCGACAATGGCGATACCTACACCGGCATTGCCACATTTGCCATCACAGCCACAACTTTTAGAATGGGAGTGGAGGTGATGCGTTGTTTCTCTGAGGATTGGGACAGCATGATTGCCGGAATCGATATTCTTGTGGCAGATGGTGTGGAGCCGCTTCAGCGCGACCGCGAAGTGGCCTATCGCTGCGAGCGCTCGAATGTTGACAATAGCGCTTTGCTGATGACGCGCTTCCACAATCTCGGCGCCGAGGAGCTGGTGCAGCGGTTGCTTGCGTCGGCAAAGTGGAAGGTGCGCTACACCATCACCGATTTTGCCCGGTTGCGCGAAGGCGAGGCAGTGCTGCGCGATGCCGACAGCGAGGTGGCAAAAGCTGTGGTGAAGGAGAGTGAGGCATCAATGGCATTGCGGCACTGCTCGGTGGCGCTGATGCAGCACAACAGGCGCTTGTTTAGCGCTTGCGATGAGGCAACGATGGTGTCGCCCTGGGGAGCGTCGCAACTGCTGAACATCGACACGAGCGTGAACACCACCTATGAGGCTGCTGTGGTGGCGCGCATAGGCATTGAAGGGAATGATACCGTGACGGTGTGGCACGGTAGCGGCAAAGGACATCCCACAGGAGTGAATGCATTGCTTGCTTATCCCGATGCCCGAGCCACAGCCATGGAGGTGCAGGTGCTCGAAGGCGGAGTGATGAAACGTTGTGCCGTGACGCTGATGGGTGGCGACGGCATTGCCTATAGCGTAGCCGATGACCTGCTGGAGCGGCAGCTTGTAGCCACGTCATCGTCGGCACTCGAGTTGCCGCAATCGGGCGTTGCCAAGACGGAGCTTGTGGGATATGTGCTTGAGAGCAAGGAAATGAATCCTTTGGTGTGGCATGCTGCCCACCGGGTGTGCGACAGTCGCATCACAGCACTTGCGCCCGATATGCACCGCTCCAACAATGCCATTGGCACGCCGGTGTATGCTTTTGCCGATGGCGGTGTGTATGCCTTGCCCTATCGCGTGGTGGCTGCGAGCTATTCGCCGGGAGTGATAATATCTCGACGCCGCATAGCTCCCGGCAGTGCTCCGGTGAACACGGCGAGCCGATTGGCATTTGTGACCGATAGCGGAGAATTGTGCCTTGTGAACCAATATAAGGTGGAACGGGTGGCGCGAGGGCTTGGCACGGTGGTGGCGGCAGGCTATGAGGCGAGCCGCGACGAGGTGTGGCTACTCAGAAGCAATCACACCATAGCGGTGGTGGATAAGCATCGAAGGGTGTTCACTCGCAGCGAGTTGCCGATGGCTATGTATGGGCAAGACGGGGTAGAGCTGCTGCTTGTGGATGAAGAGAACGCCCTGCTGAGTGCCCGGCGAGAGCAGCCGCAAGCTGCAACGGTGAAGATGCTCACCATGCCGTTCACGCCCGTGCCGGGAGGGTGGTTTAAGCCCGAGGCAGTCACTATCGACCTTGCTGCCGACCTGGTGCAAGGCAGCATCACCATCTATGGAGAGTGCGGACACTCGTGCCATGGCATGGTGCTGTGTCGCGTGAGAGTGGATGGAGAAGT
>JBJFEF010000056.1:0-2833 GCA_051890435.1 Muribaculaceae bacterium | reverse complement strand
TGCAAATCGAAAACAAAGTGCCAAAAATTTATTTTTGAGCACTCTGCTGAGATGCTGCCAAATTTATCCACAGTTAAGTGCTGCGAGCTATCGGAGCGCGAAAAAATCAGAACACAATCTTCGAGCTACCGCTCTTGGGCTTCGAGCTGTCGGAGCTGATGATGGTGGGGATTGAAGTGGGCGTTGTGGCAGGCTTCTTGCCGATAAACTTGGTGTCGCGATGAATGGTGGGATTCTTCTCAATCTCGAGAATCACATCGTCGTCGTCGAACTCATCGGGCAGAAGCACCTTGTAGCGTGCACGGGCTCGAATCTGGGCAGTTTCACTCACTTTGCGCGTGCCATAAATGTCGGCAAGACGCTCGCGAGTGCCGGGGTCGGGCTCGTCGATAATGCTGGTAGCGGCAGGCACCTTTTTGGGCGTCTTGACACCGGTGTGAGTGGGACCCTCGTTGCTAAGCGTCACATCAAATCCGGCAGCAAGGATAGTCACCTTTATGCGCTCGCCAAGCGACTCATCAAATGCCACACCCCAAATCACATCCACCTCGGGGGCGAAGTTGCTCATAAACTCCTGCATTTCGCGGATTTCCTCCATGCGGAACTCCTGCTTAGCCTCGCGCGAGAAGTAGATATTCACGAGAATGCGCTTCGAGCCATACACGTCGCGGTTTTTGAGCAGCGGCGAATTGAGGGCATCCTCAATAGCCTTGGTCATACGGCGCTCACCGTCGCCATAGCCCGAACTAATCACTGCCACGCCGCCATCGCGCAGGGTGGTGTTCACGTCGTTGAAGTCGAGGTTGATGCGACCCTCGCTGGTGATAAGTTCAGAGATGCTTCGGGCGGCAATCGACAAGGTGTCGTCGGCTTTGCCGAAAGCGTTGAGGAAGTTGAGCTCGCTGTATATCTCGGTGAGGCGCTCGTTGTTGATAATCATGAGCGCATCTACATATTTCTTCATTTCGTCAGCACCGTCGAGAGCCTTCAGAATCTTCTTTTCACCCTCGAAGAAGAAGGGAATGGTGACAATGCCAATGGTGAGCATACCCTTCTCGCGGGCGATACGAGCCACCACAGGCGCGGCACCGGTTCCGGTTCCGCCACCCATACCGGCAGTGATAAACACCATGCGGGTGTCATCGTCGAAGAGGGCTGCAATCTCATTTGCGCTCTCCTCAGCAGCCTCACGCGCCACCTCAGGGCGGTTGCCGGCTCCAAGACCCTTTGTGGTTTCAGGACCTATGAGCACCTTTGTGGGCACCGGCGAGCCATTTAGCGCCTGGCGGTCGGTGTTGCACACCACAAACGACACACCCTTGATGTTCTGTCCATACATGTGGTTGATGGCGTTGTTTCCGCCACCACCCACACCAATCACCTTGATGATTGTGGGCATCTCATTATCGGTGTTCACAAAGTTGGGATTGCTGTTGATGTCGTTGTTGCTATCGTTATACATAATTCATCTCAGTATTTAGCGGATTTTTCTTCATCTTCACTGTAGCTGTCGTCGTTGTCGTCGCTGTCGTCCTGGAATATCGACACTGTGCGGTTGCCTGCCAATTGCAAGCGGTTGCGCAGTCGCGATAATATCGACGGCTTCTTGGGCGCCTCGGGTTCCTCAATCACCGGCTTCTTCACCGGTTTCTCCACAGGTGGCTCCACTGGCTTCTCCTTGGGCGTATATACGCAATTATCGGTGTGGTCGATAAGCTCGGCTGCCGTAGCAAGCAAGGCTACCGACTGGATATACTCAAAATTCTCGGCATCGGGCGTGAGAATGTTCACATAGGGGCAGTGATGACCCTTTGCTACCTTCAGCTTCATTGTTTTCTCAATGAAAGAGCTGAAGCCATTGAGGCGCGAGCCACCACCAATGAGAGTGACACCTGCAGCGAGGTCGTCAACGCTCATTCCGGCATAATTGATTTGCTCGGCAATGTTGGCGCCAATCTCGCCCACGCGAGCCACCACATAGTTCGACACATCGGTCACCTTCACACCGTCGATTACCGGCTCATTGTTCATTTCAAGCTCCAGGGCATTGCCCACGGTGATTTTCAGGTCTTCAGCCTTCGACTCGATGATGTTCATGTTGGTGATATCGAGAGTGATAAGGCGGCTACCCATAGGGAGAGTGGCAATGTAGCGCAGAGCATCATTCTTGAAAATCGACACCGTGGTGGTTTCGGCACCGAAATCCACGAGCATACAGCCAAGCTGGCGCTCATCGTTGGTGAGAATCTTGTCGGCCACGGCAAGCGGCGTAATCACAAAGCCCTTCACCTTCACCGTGTCGAACACGCGCTGCAGGTTCATCTTCAGCGTGGTTTTAGCCACAATCAGGTTCATCTTGGCGCGAATGCGGCCGCTGTAGGAGCCAATGGGGTTGCGCACCTCCTGGTTTCCTTCAAGCTCATAGCTGCAAGGCACCACATCGAGAATTTCGCCATCCACGCTCATGGCGCGGCAGCGAGCAATGATGTTGTTGATAACGTCCTCGCTGATAAGCTGATTGGGGTCGAGGTCGAGCGTAAGCTCCACGGGCATATTGTGGAGTGAACGACCTGCCACGCCCACATACACACCGGTGATGCGTCCCGGGCTGATGTGAGCTTCCAGGCGCTTGATGATGTCGATCATGTGCGACTTCGCTTCCTCCACATTCTGCACGAAGCCGCGGCGCACACAGTCGGTCGAGATGCGGTCGCTCTCAATGGCAATCACACTCACGCTGCCATTGGCGCTTTTCTCGCCCACAGTTCCCACGATTTTTGAGCTGCAAATCTCAATCGTCACTATATATTGTTTACTCTCCATAAAAGCAGAT
>JBJFEF010000055.1:0-2835 GCA_051890435.1 Muribaculaceae bacterium | reverse complement strand
ATTCCGGGGATTATTACCATTTTTGCGGTAGTTATATCAGGTGGCTTACTTTTGTGGTTTCAGGGAGGTGTAGTGGGCGTCGGTGACGGGGTCGAGCCACTCGTTTGAAGTGTTCTCGCCTTCCACCTCAAAAGCCAGATGGGCAAACCAACTGTCGGCGGCGGCTCCGTGCCAGTGCTTTACATTAGCCGGGATATGGATAACTGTGCCGGGAAGTATTTCCTGTGCAGGCTTGCCCTCCTCCTGATACCAGCCACGACCGGCCACACCGATGAGCATCTGTCCGCCACCCTTTGAGGCATGGTGAATGTGCCAGTTGTTGCGGCAACCGGGCTCAAAAGTGACGTTGGCTATGGTGACTTGTTCGCCTGATATTCGAGCAAGATAGCTGTTGCCTGTGAAATACCGGGCATAGGCAGTGTTAGGCTCACCGATAGGGAAAATCATCTCTTGCTGAAAACGAGCCTTAGCATCTGCTGCCGATGTGTCTTCCACCCATACTTCCTTGGCCAGACGAAATGCAGCCCAAGCTTTTGGCCAGCCGGCATAGAAAGCGATGTGGGTAATGATTTCAGCGATTTCGGTGCGTGTGATACCATTCTTCTTAGCTTCCTGCAAGTGGAAGGTAAGCGACGAGTCGGTCATTCCCTGACTGATGAGCGAGGTGAGTGTGACGAGGCTGCGGTCGCGCAGGCTGAGCAGGTCGTTGCGGCTCCACACCTCGCCAAAGAGGATGTCGTCGTTGAGGTGAGCAAACTCGGGGGCAAACTCGCCAAGCAGAGTGCGGCCTGCCGTCTGAACTATCTTTTTCTGTGCCAAAACATTGAACGACATTGCTGTTAATAATGCTAATACTATTGTCCTTTTCATGAGCTCCACTCAATGAAATTGAAAATCTTGTTGGCTGGATTCAGCGAAAAATCCACAAGCTGGCATCGAGGGATTAGCGGTAGATTTTCTTTGAATATGTGCTGTTGCCTTTCTTGTATTGCACAATGCTGAAGCCGGCGGCACTGCAAGGAGAGGAGATTTTTTGCCCATAGGCATTATATGCGGCAACCGGCACTTCGCCACCGCTCACGGCAGTATCGACCGAGGCAATGCCGGCATAATTGATGTCGGAGAGCCACTGTGCAATCATTGAGTGGCAATTGGCTACTTGCGAGGAGCGAATCCATAGGTTTGGCTCAAGGAAAACACCTTGTGGAATGAGGCGCTTGGCGTCGGCCACCACATTGCTGATTCCGCTGCTTGCGCTCGACACAATGAGGGCAATGTGCTTTCCGGCCATCTCGCCGCTGTGCTGAAAGAGGAAAGTCTGCAAAGGCGCAGCCATATTGCTCCACCACAGCGGGGCAGCCACAATCACCACATCATAGGCAGCCATGTTTATCTCCACCGGATCGATTGCCGGATAGGAAGCAGGATCATTGGGATTGTTGCGGATGGCTGAAATCAAGGCACTGCCGGCTGCATAATTATTGGCGGCATAGTCGATTCCTTTCTCGGTCGGTTCAATGCGGACTACATCGGCATCAATCTGCGTGCTGAGGTCGCTCACTATGGTATGCACGTTGTTGGTAAAGCTGTAATACACAACCAGTGTCCTGGCGCTGGCAGAAAGTATCGACATCATCGTAACAGTTGCTAAAATTAAACTTCTTCGTATCATTTTATTCTACATTGATTTGTTGAGGAAATTCACGATTTCGGGGAATGGGATTACTGAGAGGTTGTCGTAGAGGTCGCAGTGTACGGCTCCGGGAACGATGAGTAGGCGCTTGTTGGCTCCCTTTAGGCGCTTGAAGGTGTCTTCGCTGAAATAGCGTGAGTGGGCTTTCTCGCCGTGGACAAGCATCACCGCACTCTCTATTTCTCCGGCGTAGGCAAGTATCGGGGCATTGAGGAAGGCGAGGCTTGATGTGAGATTCCAGCCTTGACCTGAATTGATAGAGCGTGGATGGAAGCCGCGTGGAGTCTTGTAATAGTCGTAGTAGTCTTTCATGAATTGTGGTGCATCGGCTGCCGGCTCGGGGTTCATGACAGAGCGTTTGTAGGTGCCGTTCTTGATGTCTTCAGTGCGTTGTGCGTTCAGTGCTTTGCGCATCTTTTGGCGACTGGCGGCATCGTCGGCTTCATCGTAATATCCGTTGGCAGTGCATCGGCTTATGTCGTACATAGTGACGGCAATAGTAGCCTTGATGCGGGTGTCGATAGCTGCGGCATTTATAGCAAAGCCGCCGAAGCCGCATATTCCCACAATGCCAATCTTGTCGGCTGCTACATCTTCTCGTGAGATGAGATAATCAACTGCCGCTGAGAAGTCCTCGGTGTTGATGTCGGGCGAGGCAAGATTACGCGGATTACCGCCGCTCTCGCCGGTGAACGAAGGGTCGAAGGCAATGGTGAGGAAGCCTTCTTCTGCCAATCGCTGTGCATAAAGTCCGCTCGACTGCTCCTTTACTGCTCCAAACGGACCGCTCACAGCGATTGCCGCCATCTTCGCATCGTGTTTTTTCGGAATGTATAGGTCGGCGGCAAGTGTGATGCCGAAGCGGTTGACGAAAGTCACTTTTTCGTGATTCACAAGGTCGCTTTTCGGGAATGTCTTGTCCCATTCAGCGGTGAGCGTGAGCGGCTCTACGGTCGCTGTTTTGTTGCTTTGTGCCATAATGTTGTTCATTGATAGAGCCACCATGGTGGCAGCTATTAAGTATTTAGTTCTCATTGTTTGCTATTTTATTGATTTTCCCATATTATAAGCTTCTTGGAGAGCGGGGTGCCCGGCAATGTCGCCGCCGTTGGACACGCCGCCGGCAAACACCTGTCCGGCGA
>JBJFEF010000054.1:1644-2849 GCA_051890435.1 Muribaculaceae bacterium | reverse complement strand
CTACTTGCTTTTCATCGATATGCCTTGCGGCAGCCACCCGCTTCACCTGCACACGGGCTGACTGCGGAGTGATGTCTGGGTCAAGCCCCGAACCGCTCGCCGTAACCATCTCAGCAGGCACATCTTCTCGCTTGAGATATGGATGGTGTACCAAGAAGGAGTCGATGCGAGTTTCCACCTCTGCCAGGTATTCGGGATTCGTAGGTCCTTTGTTGCTGCCACATGAGTTGGCAGCATCATACCCATCGCCTGCACACGAGGGTCGTCCCCAGAAATAGATGTCTTTAGTGAACTGCTGCCCTACGTTGGCTGCACCTACCACTTTACCATCCACTTTCACCACTTCGGCATTGCCGTTACTCGGACCTGCCACTTTTGCGAATATCCACAGCACAAGCACGTATCCAATGCCGAGGAATACACACATTATCAATGTCAATCTAAAGGCTTTTATAAAATTTTTCATATCTGTATTTCAATTAAAAGAATAAACCTACGATTAAATCAATCAGTTTGATACCCACGAAAGGAGCAATGACACCTCCTACACCAAATATCAGAAGATTGCGGCGGAGCAAGGCACTTGCCCCTATCGGCTTGTACTTCACGCCGCGCAATGCTAAGGGGATGAGCAGCGGGATAATTATGGCATTGAAGATGACTGCCGAAAGGATGGCACTCTCGGGAGAGTGAAGATTCATGATGTTCAGAGCTGCAAGTTCCGGTATGGATACCATGAAGAGGGCAGGCACTATGGCAAAGTATTTCGCTACATCGTTGGCAATGGAGAAAGTGGTGAGTGTGCCACGTGTCATGAGCAATTGCTTGCCAATCTCAACAATCTCAATGAGCTTGGTCGGGTCGTTGTCGAGGTCCACCATATTACCGGCCTCCTTGGCAGCTTGCGTACCACTATTCATTGCCACACCCACGTCAGCTTGCGCCAATGCCGGAGCATCGTTGGTGCCATCGCCCATCATGGCAACAAGTTTGCCGTTCTTCTGCTCCGCCTTGATATAGTTCATCTTGTCTTCCGGCTTAGCCTCGGCAATGAAGTCATCTACTCCTGCTTTTTCAGCAATATACTTTGCTGTAAGTGGGTTATCGCCGGTCACCATCACGGTTTTCACGCCCATCTTACGTAGACGTTCAAACCGCTCGTGGATACCGGGCTTGATGATGTCCTGGAGTTCAATGACACCAAC
>JBJFEF010000054.1:0-1544 GCA_051890435.1 Muribaculaceae bacterium | reverse complement strand
TCCACGGGATAGAACTCCGTGGCCTTGCGGTTGCCGATAGTGATGGTTCCCGTTTTGTCAAGCAACAGAGTATCCACATCTCCCGCTGTTTCCACAGCCTTACCGCTCTTGGTGATGACATTGGCACGCAGTGCGCGATCCATACCGGCTATACCGATGGCAGAGAGCAAGCCGCCGATGGTGGTTGGTATCAGGCAGACAAAGAGTGAGAGGAACGAGGCAATGGTAATCACTGTACCTGTATAGTCGGCAAAGGGCTTCAATGTGATGCAGACTATCAGGAACACCAAGGTGAACACTGCCAACAGAATGGTCAGGGCAATCTCGTTAGGCGTCTTCTGACGGGACGCACCTTCCACGAGAGCAATCATCTTGTCGAGGAAACTCTCACCTGGTTGAGTGGTCACCACCACACGGATGTGGTCGCTCAGCACCTTTGTTCCGCCAGTGACGCTACTCTTGTCGCCTCCTGCTTCGCGGATTACCGGAGCAGACTCACCCGTGATGGCGCTCTCGTCGATGGAGGCAAGACCTTCAATAATTTCACCGTCGGCAGGAATAACATCGCCGGCATCGCATACAAACTCGTCGCCCTTCTTCAGAGAAGAACTGCTGACGGTCTTGATATTACCATTCACATACAGCTTTGCAGGCGTCTCCTCGCGCGTCTTGCGCAGGCTGTCCGCTTGTGCCTTGCCACGTGCTTCGGCAATGGCCTCGGCAAAGTTGGCAAACAGCAGGGTGACGAAGAGGATAAACAATACCCAAGCGTTATAGGCAAACGAGCCTTGCTCGCTGCTAAACGCCGAATAGATAGTCACGGGCAGCATAACGGCGGTGCATATCTCCACCGTGAACATAATGGGGTTCTTTATCATCTGCCTCGGGTCAAGCTTCACAAACGACTGCTTGACACTCGCTATTACTTGTTCTTTTTCAAATAGATTGTTCATAACTTACAATGTTAAGTGTTCTGCGATTGTGCTTAATGCATGTACAGGGAAGAACGACAAGGCTGCCACGATGAAGATGACGGCAAAGGTCATTACACCGAATGTTACGGTATCAGTTTTCAGCGTTCCCGCACTTTCAGGGATATATTTTTTCTTAGCAAGAATACCGGCTATTGCCACTTGTCCTACGATGGGCACAAAGCGACCGAGGATAAGAACAATACCACAGGAATAGTTCCAGAACCATGTGTTGTCGCCCAGTCCCTCAAAGCCCGAACCATTGTTGGCGGCCGACGATGTGTATTCATAGAGCATCTCGCTCAGTCCGTGATAGCCGGGATTATTGAGCCAACCGCCCTCACTGGCCACGAACTCCGGTGCATGGGCAAACAGATAGGCAGCCAATGCAGTGCCCACAAGGATGATAAACGGATGAAGCAACGCCACTATCGAGGCTATCTTCATCTCGCGTGCCTCCACTTTATGTCCGAGGAACTCTGGCGTACGTCCCACCATCAGACCACTGATGAACACAGCGATGATGATAAACGTAAAATAGTTCATCCAGCCAACACCAACACCGCCAAACCA
>JBJFEF010000053.1:0-2858 GCA_051890435.1 Muribaculaceae bacterium | reverse complement strand
AATGCTAAAGTCGTGGCAAAAGTAGTGCAAATTGAGCGCAAAAGCAAATATTTTGAGCCCAATTAAGCCTAAGTGTCACATATTTATTAAAAAAGCGCCCACTCCGCCCCCCTTTATGCACATAATTATAACAAAACAGCACCATTCCACACATCCTCTCCCCACACAATCATTCCCACAATTTTACTCTAAAAATATTCAGTTGTCCGATTCTGAATATTTTTTTCAGAAAAATGCGGGAAAATTTTGTCAATTTTCAAAATATTAGTAACTTAGGCACGTCATTTTTTGAAATGCAACCTATAAAGCAACCAATGCCATGGCGCTACGGCGCAAAGCTCGATTGCTATATTACACAAAAGCCTGATTAAGATCACCTGAATGTTTACAAAAAATACCATTTTCTGACTATGAGCCGAATTATCACCGAGATTACTCCACTGCAAGTGGAAGACTGCTTCTATCTCATCGACCGCTACAAGGTGTGCTTCACCTACCCTATCCACAAGCACAATGAGGTGGAACTTAATTTTGTGCAAAATTGCAAGGGCGCCCGGCGTGTGGTGGGCGACTCGATTGAGGAGCTGGGAGAGTGCGACCTTGCCTTGATTGGCAGCGGACTTGAACATGTGTGGGAGCAAGGCTCCTGCAAAAGTGCGCGCATACGCGAAATCACCATTCAATTCTCGCCCGACTTGCTCGGTGAAAATTTCCTCGGCAAAAACCAATTGGCAAGCATACGCAAACTGCTCGACAGGGCAAGCCGCGGTGTGGCTTTCGACATGGTCACAATAATGCGTGTGTATAGCATGCTCGACGACATCACTCACACCCAGCCCGGATTCTATCGCGTGGTGAAGCTGCTGAGCATTCTCTACGAGCTCTCGGTGGCTGAAGGCTGCCACGAGCTTTCAAGCTCTTCATTTGCCCACACCCGCATCAGCAGCGACAGCCGCCGCGTGCAGAAGGTGGAGGAATATATCGACAAAAACTACAGCAGCGACATCCGCCTGCAGACACTCTCTGACATGGTGGGAATGACGCCCACTGCCTTCAGCCGATTCTTCAAGCTGCGCACCGGGAAGACTATCTCCGACTATATCATCGACATCCGCCTCGGCGTGGCTTCGCGCAAACTGGTGGACAGCACCATGTCGATAGCCGAAATTTGCTACGACTGCGGCTTCAACAATGTGTCGAATTTCAACCGCATCTTCAAGCGCAAGAAGGGTTGCTCGCCTAAGCTATTCCGCGAAAACTACCGCAAAAACAAGGTGGTGGTGTAACCGCCTCACTCGCTCACCAAGAGTGATTCCCACATAGACGCATAGCAATGTCGCCTCTGCCATAACTAATTGTGGCAAAGGCTACCATTGTGCGGTAACAAACCGTGGCAAGCGCCTCGCTAATAAGTGAAGCCCACGAGCCACAGTGGCAATTTGTTGCCGATGGGAAAGGCTATGCCGTCGGCAAGAATGTAGCTGTCGGCAACGCCGGCAATCTGTGTGAATTTCTTGTCGGCACCTCCTACCTCGAAGGTGTATTTTCCATCAACCCTGAAATCGCCCTGCGCTTTGCCATATTCCACCGTGTGTTTTGCCGACAACTGATTCACGGCAAAGCACTCGCGTAGCGTGCCAATCTTCACATCACCGCTGAGCATACACTGCAAGTTGGGGTTGTTGATGTAGATTTTATCGGGTTTCTGCATCTTTGTGACCGACTTGTTATCGGAATAAAGCAAACTAATCAGCTCAGCCCTCGACATGCTCGAAAGGTAGCTTAGCACAGTGGCTTTGTTTAGCTCAAGATAAGTGGCAAGCTTTGCTATGTTCACTTCAAAGGGCGAATTTGCAGCAAGATACATGAGCATCGCCTTTAGCTTTCGGGTGTAGGCTGTCTCGATGTTACAAAATTCCACCAATTCCTGGTCGATGATGAAATTCACCACATTCTCAAGGCGGCTGTAGTATTCAGCCTCATCACCATCGTAGAAAGGATAAAAACCCACGCGCAGATATTGCTCAAACATCTTCTGGGGAGCGCACACGGCATTTACCGCGTCGCAAATGGCACCGGCATTGGCGAGAATCTCGGGTAGCGAGCGTGCCGGGAGCTTTATACCATAGTAGAATTGCAGATACTCGCGAAACGAAAGCCCGCGCATCGAATAGGAAAGCACACGGCGCGACAAGTCGGCCTCGGCATTGAGAATCTGCAGCAACGATGAGCCGGTGAAGGTGATGCGCAGATTGGGGTAAAGGTCGTTGATTTCCTTGATCTCGCGGCTCCACGATGGATATTTGTGTACCTCGTCGAGAAACAGATGACGTCCGCCCATCATGGTGAAGCGTTCGCACAGGTCGAGGAGCGAATGAGTGGAAAAATAGATGCTATCCATAGCGCAATAGAGCGCCTCGCCTGCATCTATGCCATAGCGCGAGCGTATGTACTGGCGCATGAGCGTGGTCTTGCCCACTCCGCGTGAACCGCGAATAGCCACCAACGGCTTCTGCCAGTCGATGACGCTGAATGTGTCGCGAATGATGTCCATTCTCACTTGCGACAGGAGTGCACGATGTTTCTTGAACAGGGTTTCCATAATTTTTTGCTGTGAATTTTATGGCACAAAGGTAAAAAAGGTTAGTGGAATAACCAAATTTTTAGCAAAAAAGGTTAGTGGAATAAACGATTTTTCGCGGTTTTCGGTTGTTGCAATAAGCGTTTTTACGCATTATTCGATTATTTCAGTAAACGTTTTAAAGCGGATTTTGGTTATTGCAATAAGCGATTTCTGCTAAAATCCCGGGGAAACCGCAATTTTATGTTACTAAGATTTGGTGGAAAACGGCAAAATC
>JBJFEF010000052.1:0-2861 GCA_051890435.1 Muribaculaceae bacterium | reverse complement strand
ACCTCCGCGACCGATTTCGTTATCGTTCGCTTGCTTTTTCCACAAAAATGCACTACCTTAGCAGCCATAATCAAGAAATCAATTATTCGTTATGGGCAAGCTTTTTGTAGGACGTGAAAAAGAGCAGAAACTGCTAACTCAATATCTCAACTCCGACCAATCGGAGTTTATTGCCGTGTATGGCCGAAGGCGCGTCGGCAAGACTTTCCTCATTCAAAAAGTCATAGGCAACAGCTACTCGTTCTACGTTGCCGGCATGAACAATGCATCGATGAAAGTGCAACTCACCAACTTCATGCAGGGCATTCGCCGCAATCGCCCTGATATTCCGGTAGCTAAATCGTGGCTTGAAGCTTTCATGGCATTGGAATCCTACCTCGAAACATTGCCTCAGGGAAAGAAAATAGTGTTTATCGACGAAATGCCATGGATGGACTCTTCGCGCTCTAATTTCATCAGCGGGCTGGAACACTTCTGGAATTCTTGGGCTTCGTGGCGCGATGATGTGAAACTGATTGTGTGCGGCAGTGCCACTTCGTGGATTATCAACAACCTGATTAAAAACCGCGGCGGCTTGCACAACCGCGTAACACACAAAATTTCCCTAAAACCTTTCTCGCTCAAAGAGTGTAAGGAATACTTCGATGCCCGCGGTTTCCGCCTTTCAGACAAGCAAATAGCCGAATGTTATATGGTGCTGGGTGGTGTTCCTTTCTACCTCTCTATGATGGATAAAGGCGAGAGTGTGGCACAGAATATCGACCGCCTCATCTTTGCCGACGATGGAGAATTGCACGATGAGTTTAATAGCCTTTATTATTCTCTCTATAAGAACGCCTCAAGTCACATCAAGATTGTCACCGCTCTTGCTACTAAGGGGAAAGGTCTGTCGCGCCAGGAAATTATCGCAAAAACCCATCTCCCCGACAATGGCAAATTATCTCTTATGCTCGACGAACTCGAAAACTGTGGTTTCGTTCGCCGATATGAGCCCTTCATCTCAAAGCGCTCTCGCATCAGCAGCATCAACTCTGCCGGCTCGCTCTATCAGCTCATCGACCCTTTCACACTGTTTCATTTTCAGATTGCCAATTCTGCCACATCGCCCGACCCGAATTTCTGGACCAACAGCCAAAATTCTCACCTCTACAGCACTTGGTGCGGGCTGGCTTTTGAAATGCTTTGCCTCAACCATGTGGAGCAAATTAAGAGTGCCTTAGGCATTGCAGGAGTGGCATCACATGTGTTTTCATGGTTTGGCAAGGGTGAGACGCGGTCGGCTCAAATCGATATGCTTATCGACCGTGCCGACAACACCATCAACATCTGTGAAATGAAATTCTATAATAAAGAATATGCCATGACTGCCAACGATGAAGAAAACATCAACCGTAAAGTGGCAGCTTTCATTGAGTCAACAAAAACCGAGAAGAGCGTTATCGTGACATTGATAACCTCTAAAGGCTTGGTGCAGAACGAACATTCCGGCTGTGTGCAGAAGCAACTGACCCTCTCACAACTTTTCCAATAAAAAGTTCCTGCATAGCACAAAATCATAACGAAACCGGTCGCGGAGGGGTCGATTTTGCTACCTCCGCGACCTGTTTCGTTGCTGTCGATACGGAAATGGGGCGAAATCGCGGCATCGACGCCAGCCTTTTTCCCGCACTTCTCTACCAGCGGCTTTCTTGCTGTCGCTGTGGTTTTTTTCGCTAAAATTCGGGAAAAATGGCGGGATATTTGTGTAATTCCCAAATATGTATTTACTTTGCAAAGTTTTTTTAGTGGGTTCTCTGCAAGAGTTCCCCCGATGTTAAACAAGCTGTGGCAACTCCCCTGTGTGAGTCCGCAATAAAAGCAAATAGCAATGCTAACCGTAAATACTGTAAAAGAGCTGAAAAGCGCAGTGAAATCAGCCCGTGAGGCAGGCAAATCCATTGGCCTTGTGCCTACTATGGGTGCCCTTCACGAAGGTCACAAGTCGCTTGTCGATCGCTGCCGCAAAGAAAACGATGTGGTGGTGGTGAGCGTTTTCGTCAATCCCACCCAATTCAATAATAAAGAAGACCTCCGCACCTATCCCCGCACCGAAGACGCCGACAAGGCGCTGCTCGAGGCTGCCGGCTGCGACGTGGTGTTCATGCCATCGGTCGAGGAGGTTTATCCCGAGCCCGACACCCGCGTGTTCAACCTTGGCCCCGTAGCCGAGGTGATGGAAGGCCCCATGCGCCCGGGTCACTTCAATGGCGTTGCACAGATTGTGAGCAAGCTCTTCATGATGGTAGAGCCCGACCGCGCCTACTTTGGCGAGAAAGACTTCCAGCAGATTGCCGTTATACGCGAGATGGTGCGCCAGGAGGGTTTCAAGCTCGAAATCGTGCCTTGCCCTATCGTGCGTGAAGCCGACGGCCTTGCCAAGAGCAGCCGCAACGTGCGCCTCACTCCCGAGAACCGCGCCGTTGCCCCCAACATCTACCGCCTGCTCAGCGAGAGCCTCGACTTTGCCAAGAGCCACACGGTGGATGAAACCATCAAATTTGTCACCGACGGCATCAACGCCTACGACGCAATGGAGGTGGAATACTACCAGATTGTCGATGGAATCACCATGCAGCCAATCTCCGACTGGGCATCCACCGGCTATGCCGTGGGTTGCATCACAGTGTATTGCGGCGACGTTCGCCTCATCGACAATATCACCTACTTCAGGAATTAAGAGCACAAATCAAAGAAGCAAAGAAACTTTATTGCAATAACGATAAGAAGAGATGCAGATACAAGTAGTAAAATCGAAGATTCACCGCGTCACCGTCACTGAGGCCAACCTCAACTACATCGGCAGCATCACCATCGACCAAGAC
>JBJFEF010000051.1:0-2868 GCA_051890435.1 Muribaculaceae bacterium | reverse complement strand
AAGGAGTAGTGTTGCGTCCTTCGCTGTTAGGAATTACGACGGGGTCGTTGCCTTCAAGAACTGCAACGCACGAGTTTGTCGTTCCCAAATCGATACCAATAATCTTTCCCATAGTTATGTCTGTTTTTTTGTTATTAATCAATGTTGTTAAAAAAAATTCTTTCTCATCGCCTCCTCACCGGGGGGCTTTTCAGCCGCTTGCCGAGGAATTGATTTCTTGAGCCGTGCCCCGGGGGAGCCGTGCTCGCTATGGGAAAAGAGCAATAGTTGTGCCAACTGCCAAATGCGCCAAAAAATCTGCCATTACGTCAGTATTGCGGAAAAAATCGGGGGGCGCACGAGCTGTGTGTGCGTCCCCCGAATGATATGCTGTTTCAGTTTGTGCCTGTCATTGCTTTATCACGTCTCTCACGTCTTGCAGCATAGGCTCCACGCTCAAGTCGCTCTGTGTGGCTTGGCGCATCCACTGGTTGGGAGTGAGGCGGCCTAAGGTGTAGATTCGTGTCACCTCTTCGGCAAAGTTGTGGCTCTTGAAGTGGTTTTCGAGCTGGAACTGGATAATCTGCCCGAAAGCGTACGACGACAGATAGAGCGGAAAGCAAACGGAGTGGGAATAGATGCCCAGTATCGGCTCGTCTTTGCAGCCGAATACGGGGGAATAATATTCGTTCCAGATTTCGCGGGCAAGGTTGTTGACAGCATCGCCCAGCTCGCCGGCAGTGGCTTCGGGATGGGCATACATCCATTTCCACACCGAGATTTCGAGCAGCGACACGCCGCATATCTCATACATGCTCCATGCTGCATCGAGCACATCGAGAGCCTCCTTTTCTGCGCTGTTGCTGTCATATCCCAGAATTTCGAGGTCTTTCTTCTGGAAAACAAAAGCCAGAGCCTCGGTGAAAGCATTGTTTGGCACGCCATGCATGGTGAAGTAGTCGATGTCGTAGAGCGAGATGGTCTGTTCCACGTTGTGTCCGAATTCGTGTATGGCGATGTTATATCCCTTGTAGTCCATTCCGCCGGCAGGGATGCGGGTGCGCAGGTGCGACAATTGCTTGCGATGCTCGGCACCCCAGGCATGACCGCTACCGCGTGCGGGATCTACGGCAATCTTGTCGCTGATATATTGTGCACGCTCGTTGCTGAAGCCGAGCTTTTTGAGAATTTCGGGCAAGTCGGCTTTGAAAGCATCGTTGTCGGGATATTTGCTGCGGGTGATTTGGCTCAGCTCATCTTCGTTGATTTCGCTGCGGGCCTTGAAGCCGTCATACCAGATGTCGAAGGCTTCGAGCTTGCGCCCCAAGCGCTTAGTGATTTTGCGCCCAATGAGTTTCATCTCGGGAGCCGACAGATATTGGCGGAAGATGCTCTCGGCACGTTCCACCGAGATCTCCATATCGTTGTTGAAGTTGCGGTCGATGTAGGTGTTTCCGCAATATTTGTCAACCAATTGCTCGGCGTGGAAATTGTCGAGCATATATTGGTAGCGGCGGTTGCCTTCAGGCTGAGTTTCCACCACCTTGCCCGACTGTGTCACGCGGTTGGTCATAGGGTTCCACACATAGAGGTCGCTATTGATAACCTCACGGGGGATAGATTGATCTACAATGTGCTTCATCACCTCATATACCATGCGCTGCTTCTCGAGCCCCTTCTTGCCGCCGGCATAGTTGGCTTTGATTTCGTCGCGTAGATTCCAGTGGCACAGCAGACGCATATCGGCAGGGAACAGTCGCTCGCCGCGCGACGTTTCAAGGTTGCCCATAAAGATGTTATAGTCAGAGATATAGATGTCGGCAGCTGCCAATATGTCAGAAACCTTCTGGTTCACCTCAGCCGGAATACGCTCAGAGAACACATCGCCCAGTCGGGCTTGTGCCCAAGCCTTTCGGTCGTTGCCAAGTGCCTCCTTCTCAGCCAGCGACAGCTGCGGGAAGTTGAGAGCCACGGTGAAAGCAATCTTGTTGGCATACAAGTCGTCGGTGAAATGAGCCATAGGGTTGTAGGCACCAAAACGCTTGTCGATGTCGAGCAGCTCACCGGTGTCGAGGTGCACATTGCGCTGCAACCCAAGCATCATCTCATTGTAATAGCCATAGATAGTTTCAAGATATTCACTCACTTTGAGGAAGAAATTGTCGCGCTCGGCAGGGTCGCTGATAAAGTTATCCACGCAAAATTGCGTGAAATCGGCATCCTCGCCATCACGCCGATCCCAGAGCATAGCCACCTGATGCACACCGCGCGAAATCCCCTCTTTGAGGTCGGGATATTTCCGGGAAAGCTCAGCGATAGTAGCATCTTCCACTGTTTTACTCACATTTGCCTGAGCCATATTTGCTCCAAGTGCACACATAGCTAACATAAAAAATCCAAATATTCGTTTCATCATCTTTCAGTAAAAAATTTCTGCAAAGCTACACAAAATCCGCGAGCTTTCACCCCTGCATCCCCAAGAAAAATATTTTCAGCACATTATGATATATGTTTGAGAAAATTCTGTAAATTTGCAACGCGCATAATAATGCAATGTGACACTTTAAGAATTGGCAAGAATTGCCGGGAAGATTATGGTGATATTAGCATACACAATTATCATCCCATGTAATCCTTGAGCCATAACGATTTTTGGGGAGGCATTGGCTATGGCGTAACGTTGTCAGAATCACAGAATTTCAAATATTTCAAATATGATTAAAATTAATACTCAATCAAGATGGCTTGCTGCGATGCTCTTGCTCGTGGCGGCTATGGCCGTGCCGACTAAGATGTGGGCAGAAGAAATTAGACCTACACCGCCTTCAGAAGGTGATGGCTCAACAGAGAATCCTTATCAGATTTCAAGCGCTGACGAGCTTTATTGGT
>JBJFEF010000050.1:0-2884 GCA_051890435.1 Muribaculaceae bacterium | reverse complement strand
TGAAAATCGCGCCTCGGGGAATTTCCCGGGGCGCGATTTCCTATTTTTCTGAGTGAATGTCGTGGATTTAGGCGTTCTTGCCGTGGCAGTCTTTGTACTTCTTGCCGCTGCCGCATGGGCATGGGTCGTTGCGGCCCACTTTCGGTCCCACGCGCAATGGCTGGGTGGGGCGACGCTGCTGGTGGCTGCTCTGCATTGCTGCACGCTGCTCAGAGGCTCCTGGGTAGCTCTCGCGGCTCTCTGTGTATTGCTGCTGCGGGCGGCGTGGCATCTCGCGAGCCTGGCTCACCTGGGGCTGTGCCGGCTGCTGCTGACGCTGCTGTTGCTGCTCGTCGGGCTGCTGCACCGGTATCTGACCGCGCATGAGCATTGCAATTGCCTTGTTGTTCATTGTGTTGAGCATCGTCTTGAAGAGGTTAAACGACTCCAGCTTATAGATCAACAACGGGTCTTTCTGCTCGTAGCTGGCATTTTGCACCGACTGGCGCAACTGGTCGAGCTCACGCAGATGCTCTTTCCATGCTTCGTCGATCGACATGAGCAAGATTGCCTTCTGCCATGCCTTGGCAATGTTCTTGCATTCGGCATTGACGCTCTCCTCCACATCTACCGTGATGCCAAACACGCGCTTGCCGTCGGTGATAGGCACGCGCACCATTCCTTTGGCTCCGTGCTGCTCCACGATGCTGCGGAACACGGGCAGTGCCACCTCAGCCATGCGCTCGCCCTTGCGGCGAAGTGCGGCAATGGCGGCTTTGTAGATGCGGTCGATCATCTCGTTGCGGTCGAGGCTGCGATATTCCGCGTCGGTGAACGGCATATCGATGGCAAACACCGTGAACACCTTCATGCGGAACTCCTGGTAGTCTTCGGGTGCGCCGAAGCTATCCACCATATCCTCCACGCTGTCGTAGATCATGTTCATTATGTCGATGCCGATGCGCTCACCCATGAGGGCGTGGTGGCGGCGGGTATATATCACGTTACGCTGGGCGTTCATCACGTCGTCGTATTCGAGGAGGTGCTTGCGGATACCGAAGTTGTTCTCCTCCACGCGCTTCTGGGCGTTCTCGATTGAGCGTGTCACCATCGGGGCTTCAATTCGCTCACCGTCCTTCAGTCCGAGGCGGTCGAGCATCTTCACCACGCGGTCGGATGCGAAGAGGCGCATCACAGTGTCCTCAAACGACACGTAGAATACCGACGAACCCGGGTCGCCCTGACGTCCGGCACGACCGCGAAGCTGGCGATCGACGCGGCGCGACTCGTGGCGCTCCGTACCGATGATGGCAAGACCGCCCGCCTCTTTCACCTCGGGGGTGAGCTTGATGTCGGTACCACGACCTGCCATGTTGGTGGCGATGGTCACAACGCCCTTGCGTCCTGCCTGAGCCACGATTTCAGCCTCGCGCTGGTGCAGCTTGGCATTGAGCACATTGTGAGGAATGTGGCGCATGGTGAGCATACGGCTCAGAAGCTCCGAAATCTCCACCGAAGTGGTACCCACGAGCACCGGACGGCCTATCTTCACCATTTCCACGATTTCTTCAATCACGGCGTTGTATTTCTCTTTCTTGGTCTTATACACGCGGTCGTCCATATCCACGCGAGCCACAGGCTTGTTGGTGGGGATGGTAACCACGTCGAGCTTATAGATGTCCCAGAACTCGCCTGCCTCGGTCTCAGCCGTACCGGTCATACCGGCGAGCTTGTGATACATACGGAAGTAGTTCTGCAGGGTGATGGTGGCAAACGTCTGTGTGGCGGCTTCCACTTTCACACCTTCCTTAGCCTCGATAGCCTGGTGCAAGCCGTCGCTGTAGCGGCGACCTTCCATGATACGGCCCGTCTGCTCGTCAACGATTTTCACCTTTCCGTCCTCGGTCACCACATATTCCACATCGCGCTGGAACATGGTGTAGGCCTTGAGAAGCTGGTTCACGGTGTGTACGCGCTCAGCCTTGATTGAGTAGTTCTGCATGAGAGCGTCCTTCTTGGCGAGCTTCTCGTCGTCGGTGATATTCTCGTTTTCCACAGCCGAAAGCTCGGCGGCGATGTCGGGGAGCACGAAGAAGGTGGTGTCGCTGGTGGTGCCGGTGAGCACGTCGATACCCTTGTCGGTGAGCTGAACGCTATTGTTCTTCTCGTCGATGATGAAGTAGAGCGGGTCGGTGACGATGTGCATCTCGCGGCTGTTGTCCTGCATATAGTAAGCCTCGGTCTTGAGCATTGCGGGCTTGATGCCGTCCTGGCTGAGGAACTTGATAAGGGCACCGTTCTTGGGCAGACCCTTGAATGCGCGATAGAGCAGCAATGAGCCTTCTTTCACCTTCTCGGGGTCGTCGCTTGCCATGAGAGTCTTGGCTTGTGCAAGAAGCTCGGTGACGAGCTTGCGCTGTGCATTTACCACGCGCTCCACATTGTTCTTGTAGTCCATGAACATCTGGTCTTCGCCCTTGGGCACCGGACCGGAGATGATGAGCGGCGTACGGGCGTCGTCGATAAGCACCGAGTCAACCTCATCGACAATGGCATAGTTGTGCTTGCGCTGCACCAGCTCCTCGGGAGTGGTAGCCATATTGTCGCGGAGGTAGTCGAAGCCAAACTCGTTGTTCGTACCGAAGGTGATGTCGCAGTTATATGCGGCACGGCGTTGGGGTGTGTTGGGCTGCGTCTTGTCGATGCAGTCAACCGAAATTCCGTGGAACATATAGAGCGGGCCCATCCACTCCGAGTCGCGCTTTGCGAGGTAGTCGTTGACGGTGACCACGTGCACACCGTTTCCGGTGAGTGCGTTGAGGAATACGGGGAGAGTAGCCACGAGGGTCTTACCTTCACCGGTAGCCATTTCGGCGATTTTGCCCTTGTGGAGCACGATACCGCC
>JBJFEF010000049.1:0-10788 GCA_051890435.1 Muribaculaceae bacterium | reverse complement strand
AACCAATACCAACCAAATTTTTCAGCAACTTTTTTTCAAAAAAATTTCCAAAAATCCCCAAACCACCCCACAACTCACCCCAAATCAACCACTTACCCCCTCAGAATTTTTATGTTATAAAACATACTTTTTTCACCCCGCAGCAACCAACAAAGAAAAAGAACTACTTTTCATTAAAAAATCCACTCCAGCAGGCACGAAAGAAGACAGTTTCAGCACCACTGTGAAAGCATTATTAACACCGGTATCAGTGTGCTTATCTTTGCTTTTGTCGTCGATGTTAAAATCAGCACTCCCGCTGCTTCACTTCCTCCGAAGTTTCCATAAATCAGGTAACGCCAAAATATCGGTCAACATAATGCACACTTATGACTACTATATGGTTGCAACCGAAGGCTACTATACATTAATAATAAGAAATTGAAACTTTTTTACCCTTTAGGTAGCATATTTCGCGGATTATGCGTAAATTTGCAAAACGAGAAGCCAAAAATGGCTTCTTGTTGTTATTTACAATGAATGAAGCAAGTCTAAGTCAACTATATCTCAAAGATACCGCTTTCCAGAACCTTATGCAGAAGCGCGTATTCAACGTGATGCTCATCGCATCGCCCTATGATGCCTTTATGATGGAGGAAGACGGGCGTGTGGAGGAGCAAATCTACTTTGAATATACATCACTCAACCTAAGCTCGCCTCCGCGAGTGTCGCAGGTGAGCGACTACGCCACTGCCATGGAGCGTCTTGCCGAAAAGCACTTCGACCTCATCATCGCCATGCCCGGCGTGGATATAAGCGAAACTTTTGCCAATGCCAAAGTGATTAAAGAGGTTTATCCCGAAACGCCATTTGTTGTGCTCACGCCTTTCTCGCGTGAGGTGTCGCGACGTTTGGCCAACGAAGACTTCAGCGGCGTTGATTACGTGTTCAGCTGGCTGGGCAACGTCGATCTGTTGCTCGCAATCATCAAGCTATTGGAGGACAAGCTCAATGCCGACAACGACATCAACGGCGTGGGCGTCCAGCTCATCCTCCTCGTGGAAGACTCCGTGCGTTTCTACTCCTCGATTCTTCCCACTCTCTACAAGTTCCTCTTGCGCCAATCACGAATATTCTCTACCGAGGCGCTCAACGAGCACGAGCAGATGATGCGTATGCGCGGTCGTCCTAAGGTGATGCTTGCCCGCGACTACGAAGAGGCTATGCAGCTCTACAATCGTTATGAGAAAAACATCCTCGGCGTTATTTCCGACGTTTCGTTCAAGCGCGGCGGCAAGAAGAACTCCAAAGCCGGCATTGAACTTGCTCACGAGCTACGAGCACGCGACCCCTATCTCCCCATCATCATCGAGTCGAGCGAAGACGAGAACGAGCCGCTCGTGAAAGAATTCGACGGCACTTTCATCAACAAAAATTCCAAGAAACTCCCCGTAGATCTTGGCGATGCCATCATGGAGAACTTCGGTTTCGGCGACTTCATCATCCGCAATCCCAAAACCGATGAAGAAATCCTGCGCATCCGCAACCTCAAGGAGTTGCAACAGCACATCTTCGACATACCCTCTGAGTCGCTGCTCTACCACGCAAGCTACAACGACATTTCACGCTGGCTCTATTCTCGCGCCATGTTCCCCATCGCCGAGGTCATAAAGATGCACCGCTTCATGGACATCAGCGAGGCTCCGGCTGTACGCCAGCTTTTCTTCGACCTCATCGTGAAATATCGCAAGATGAAAAACCGCGGTGTCGTAGCTGTATTCCACCGCGACCGCTTCGACCACTACTCCAACTTTGCCCGTATCGGTCAAGGCTCTCTCGGCGGTAAAGGTCGCGGCCTCGCTTTTATCGACTCTATCATCAAGCACAACCCCGAATTCGACAACTATAAAGGCGTTACCATATCCATACCTCGCACCGTGGTGCTGTGCACCGACATCTTCGACGAGTTTATGGAGCGAAACAATCTCTATCCGCTCGCTCTTAGCGACATCAGCGACAGCGAAATTCTGCGCTACTTCCTCCAAGCTCGGCTGCCCGAGCGGCTTATCGAAGACTTCTTCGCACTCTTCGAGGTTGTTGACAAGCCTCTGGCTGTGCGCAGCTCAAGTCTCCTCGAAGACAGCCACTACCAGCCTTTTGCCGGAATCTACTCCACATATATGATTCCTCACACTGCCGACAAATATGAGATGCTCGAAATGCTCGGCAATGCCATCAAGAGCGTATATGCCTCGGTGTTCTATGCCGACAGCAAAGCCTACATGACTGCCACCCAGAATGTTATCGACCAAGAAAAAATGGCTGTTATCATTCAGGAAGTAGTCGGTAACGAGTATGCAAAGGGTATCTACTTCCCTTCTTTCTCGGGTGTGGGTCGCTCGCTCAACTACTATCCCATCAACGACGAGCGCCCCGAAGACGGCGTAACCGAAATTGCCGTAGGTCTCGGAAAATACATCGTCGATGGTGGCCGCGCCTTGCGCTTCTCTCCCCGTCACCCCAACAAAGTGTTGCAAACCAGCACTATGGATATTGCCCTCAGCGATACGCAGACGCGTTTCTACGCCCTCGACCTCGGCGGGAAAGACACCAATTCGTTCAGCGTAGATGATGGCTTCAACATCAAGAAAATGCGCATACAAGACGTCGCCGAAAGCGGTGCTCTGCGATATATGGTATCTACCTACGACTTCCGTAGCAGCGTAATCCGAGATACCGACGCAGGTGAAGGGCGCAAAGTGGTGACTTTTGCCAACGTACTACAGCACGGAGTGTTCCCTCTCGCCGAGATTGCCGACCTCATGCTCACCAAGGGGCAAACTGCAATGTGCCGCCCCGTGGAAATAGAATTTGCCGGTATCATCAACAATAGCAAGCCCATCACCGACGAAACCACCGAGAAGGGCCAGCTCTACTGGCTCCAGATTCGTCCTATCGTCGATCGAAAAGAAATGCTCGACGAAAAAGTGATGGAATCCGACGATTCCACTCTCATCCTGAAGAGCCTCACCGCTCTCGGGCACGGCCTTATGGACAACATAGGCAGCATAGTGATGGTGAAACCCGAGCGATTCAGCATGATGAACAACTCGCTGATCGCACGCGAAATTGAGAAAATCAACCGCCAATTCACCACCGAAGGGCGCAACTACATCCTCATTGGCCCCGGACGCTGGGGCTCAAGCGACACAGCTCTCGGCATCCCCGTGAAGTGGCCTCACATCTCGGCAGCAAAGCTCATTGTTGAAACCTCACTCAAAGGCAACCGCATCGAGCCAAGCCAAGGAACCCACTTCTTCCAGAATCTCACATCGTTTGGCGTGGGATATTTCACCGTGGGAGCTCCGGGCGATGGCAGCATCATCGACGAAGAATACCTCGCCTCGCTGCCCAGCAGCTACGACAGCGACAATCTGCGCATCATCAATTTCCAGTCGCCCCTCACAGTGGCTATCAATGGCCGCAAGAGCTTGGGCATTGTGCTGAAGCCCGATGCCATCGTCGCTGTTCACAACGACTGTCACAACACCGACTCCACTAATTATGAAATCGAATAACAACACTAAAATACTCTAATAACTATGTCGTTTATCAAAAACCTCAAGAATGCGTTCGGATTCTCCGACAATCCCAACAGCAACGACATCGACGATGAACTCTCCTACGACGACCAGGACAAGCGCGAGCCATATATCAACCCCTTCAAGCCCGCCACTTCCATAGAGCCGGTGAAGCCAAAGCCCATTGTGTCTCAGCCTACCGAGCTCCCCATTACGCCATCTCAGGTAAAAACTCCGGCGGTGAGCTACGAGCTCCCCGAGGGTTTCCTCACCTCTATCATTGCCATCGTCAATGCCAACCTGCCACAGATTGTGAAAGATTGCATCGACATAGAGGCTGAGAAAAAAGCCATCACTCAGAGTCTCGGCTCACACTTCAAGAGCGCAATCGATGACATTCACCAAGCTGCTGTGGCTAAAGCCAATGCCGCCTGGGAAAACGACCGCGCCGACATCGCTGCAAAGCTCGCTCAAGCCACGCAGGCTGCCGACGAAAGCGCACGTCGCGCCGACGAAGCCAAGCAGAAATGCCAAGTCGAAGAATCAAAGCGCAAAGCGCTAAAGGAGCAAGCCGCTTCGCTCGAGCAGCGTGTGCACACACTCGAGGCTGAGCACGAGCAATATGTCATCGAGAACAAGAGCCTCCTCAACAAGATGAAGGTGATGCAAGTGTATGCCGACGACGCTGCAACCTATAAAGACCTCGCCGAGCAAAACGAAAAAGCTCTTGCCGCATTGCGCACCGAGATAGAAGCAAAGCAGAAGGAAATCGACGACGCCAAAGCCCTCGCCAATCAAGCCATGCACGATGCCACCGAAGCTTCCCGTCAAGCCAAGGATGCCATCGATGCCGCAAAAAAGGAACTCGACGATGCCCATGCCGAAATCGAGAACGTAAAGCTCGATGCCGCAATTGCCCGCGAAGAAACCGCAAAGAGCAAAGCCGAACTCGAAGCTAAAAACACTGAAATAGAAGCCCTTAAAGCCGAACTCGCCGAAGCCAACACCAATCTCGAACTTATGGCTGAAATCGAGCGCCAGCTTCAGCACCTCGAAGACTTCAAAGCTCAGAAAAACAGCGAAACAAAAGAGCTTACCACTAAAATACAAGACCTCCAGGCTCACAACGAAAGCATCACAGCCACTGCTCAAGCCAATGCCGCCGAGTGTGCCAAACTCAAAGAAGAGCTACAAGCCGCCAAAAGCGAAGCCGAGCAGAACGTGTTGCGCGTGATGCAGGAGCGCGATGCAGCCATCAAGCGGCTCTCTATGGAGCGTGCCGAAGCTCTCAAGCAAGCCGCCGACGACAACGCTAAGCTCCTCGAAGAAAAAGAGCATTTGCTCGACATCAAAGAGGACGAAAAAATCCGCGCAATCGAGGCAAAAGATGCCGAAATCAACAGCCTAACCACTGCTAAAAACGAGGAAATCGACCGCATAAGGCACCAAATGGAAGCCGAGCTCGACAAAGCCCGCAAAGAATACCAAGCTCTCGCTAAAGAACGCGACCGCATTGCCGGCAACTTTGCCACCGAACAGCGCGACCGCAAAAGCGACGTAGCATTCTATGAGCAAAAAATAAAATTCCTCACATCCGACCAGAAGCGCGTTGAAGCCGAGCTCCGCGACGAGATAAAAATGCTCAAAGACATTATGGCTCAGAAAGACGCACAAGCCGCCAAACTCCAGGCAGCCAACGCATCACTGCCACAAACCGCTTTGCCTGCCGACAGCAACATCGACAACGACATCGCCGATGCCGTATCGCAGACGTTTGGCTTCGACTCACGTCTCGAAACCCTCGAATCATCAATTCAAGGTCCAAGCGCAGCAGTAGAAGCCGAGCCCGAAGTGCCCAAAATTCCAAATGACATCTTCGACAACGACTCATTCACCGACGACAGCATCGATGCCACATTCGACACGTCCACCAATGCTCCTGCCGAACCGGCAACCGAAACCCACACCGACGAGCCCACTATGGACGAACTCGACGACATCGACTGGCTCATGCCCACTCCTCCATCACGTCCCGAGCCTGTTGCTCTGCCCGACGACGAAGAAGAGAAACCCGCAACAAAACCCGCCGAAGAAGCTCCGCAAAAGCCCGACGCACAAATGTCGCTCTTCTGACCACTCATAGCAACATCTCAATTACTCACTAAAAACACAAAACAGACATAAAAGAAATGATAGACTTCATCACCTGGACCGTCAATCCCAACCTCATCGACAGCTTCATCACCATCCGATGGTATGGATTGGCGTTTGCAATAGGTTTCTGGCTCGGCTACGAGCTAATGTGGCGCATGTTCCGCCACGAAGGCGTGCCCGAAAAATGGCTCAGCGCCCTCTTCGTTTATGTAGCAATCGCCACAATCGTAGGCGCCCGACTCGGTCACGTATTCTTCTACGATTGGGCATACTATTCACAGCACCTCACCGACATCTTCAAGATTTGGGAAGGTGGTCTCGCCAGCCATGGCGGCACCATAGGCATCATCATCGCCATCCTCATCTATTCGCGATATGTCACTCATCGCAGCCCGCTGTGGACCTTCGACCGCCTCGTCATTCCCATCGCTATGGTGGGCGGATTCATTCGCCTTGGAAACCTCATGAACCACGAAATCTATGGCGGCGTCACCGACTTGCCTTGGGGATTCCGCTTCATCGACAACCTCGGAGCATGGATGCACGGCGCCGAACCAATTTTCACCCAGCCATCACACCCCACACAAATCTACGAAGCCCTGTGCTACTTCGCTCTCTTCGCACTGCTCATGTGGATGTACTGGAAACGCAACGCACAGCGACGCCCGGGCCTCATCTTCGGCGTATTCTTCACCATCCTATTCTCAGCACGATTTGTGATTGAATACATCAAGAATGTGCAAGAAACCTGGGAAATCGACCTCCGCCAAGCCTGCGGAATGGATATGGGACAAATTCTCAGCATACCATTCATCATCGCCGGTATAGCCCTAATAATCTACGCTCTCCGACGACCCGCCGTGGAAATCAGCTTCCCCAACCGCTTCCCCGACGAGAAAAAAATTAACAAAAAATAGCCATCCAGGCGCTACAACCTAATGCAATAAATCATTACTTTTGCACCCGGTAAAACAAACTGAAAAAATTATCAACTAAAAAATAAACACGACTATGCTTAACAAAAAAGTAGAAGAGGCAATCAATGCCCAGATCAATGCCGAAATGTGGTCGGCATATCTCTATCTCTCAATGTCGGCTTGGTGCCACGCCAACGGCCAGCCCGGATTCGCAAAGTGGTATGAAGTGCAATTCAAAGAAGAGCAAGACCACGCAATGATACTTTTCAAATACGTCACCTCACGCGGCGGAGTAGTGAAACTCCAGGCAATCGACGCAGTGCCCACCGAGTGGAAATCAGTTCTCGATGTAGTTGAAGAAACTCTCAAGCACGAGCAGAAAGTGACCGCACTCATCAACGGCCTCTACAAAGTGGCATTTGAGGAGAACGACTTCGCCACACAGAGCATGCTCAAGTGGTTTATCGACGAGCAAGTGGAAGAAGAGGAGAACGCCCAGACTATCATCGACAACCTCAAGATGATCAAAGACAACGGCTACGGTCTCTACATGCTCGACAAAGAGCTTGGCGCCCGCACCTACAAGCAGGCCTCCCCTCTCGCCACCGCCGAGTAATCCCCTCATCAAAACGAGAACATCACCAGAGCGGGTGTGGCAAAACAATGCGTTTTGCCACACCCGCTCCAGTTATCCATCATTTTTCTTATCCTATTCCGTATTTACGAAGCCCACAATCCAAATGCTCACCTCATAGAGCATATAGAGCGGCACAGTGACGAGCACCAAAGTCATCAAGTCGGGTGGTGTGATGATTGCTGCCACAAACATTATAATCAAAAATGAATGTTTGCGGTAATGGGCAAGCATAGGTGCCGTTACAAGTTGCATCTTGGCGAGAAAAAAGGCTATAACTGGCAACTGGAATACCACTCCCATAAGCAGAGTGAGCGTGGTGAATGTGGAAATATAGCTGTCGAGCGTAATTGTGCTGTGCACCTTCTCTGCCACGCTGTAGGTGCCGAGAAAGCGGAACGATATTGGAAACAGCACATAATACGTCATCAACACACCAACGATGAACAGCACATAAATAGCTATGGCAATGCGCAGCGAGTAGCGACGTTCATTGTCATAGAGCGCCGGCGATACGAAGCGGAAAAGTTCAAAAAGTATGTAGGGCGATGCTCCAAGCAAACCCAAATATATTGATGTGGTGATATGGGTCATAAACTGGCTCGAAAGGTCGGTCGCAATAAGATCTACGCTGAACGGCTCGAAGCGGAACCCCGGCACAAACCATTGCAACGCACTTTCCACCCATCGGTAGGTGACAAAATCGCACTCGCTCGGTGCAAGAAGCATCGAGAAAGTCCAATCTTTGCAGCAAAACACAGCCACGGCAATGGCGGCTGCTACTCCAAGAATACGGAATAGCAGCCTGCGAAGCACCTCCAAGTGACCGCCAAATGTCAGCAGCGAGCCACTATTGCTTTCGTCCATCTTCGGTAGGCTTTGAGTCTTGCTCAGTCGTTTTTTTCACCTCCGGGTCGGGCACCACAGCCTCAGGCTTTTCCGGGTCTTTAGGCTCCTCCTCGTTCTCGGGCTTCTCCTCATCGGGGTTGGTGATGTCCTTCATCCCCTCCTTGAATTGCTTTACGCCCTGTCCGAGTCCGCGCATCATCTCCGGCAGTTTCTTGCCGCCGAAAAACAGCAGAGCCACGCCACCAATCAACAGTAACTCTGTCGTTCCAATAAATAGCAGTGTCATAAGCTACCGTTTCAATTAAGGTGTTACAAGCAAAATCTCGCAAGTGCTGAAGTTAATTTCCCAGTTGCCTCCTTCGACACTCTCCCACTGGTATTTCTGAGCCATCGTGTCCCACCAGTTTTGGAATTTCGTGCCGGTTTCACCCATATCCTTCACCAAACGCTCGTAAAGCTCGGCATTATCGGATGTGAGGATTTTTGCAAGCTCATTGAGTCCGTTACGGCGCTCAAACAGTGCCTGAATCTCATTCTTTTCTTCTTCGGTCACTTGACCGACTACTTTCTTTGTCATATTCTTTCGCTATTTTTCAATTTTTTCAAATGGGTCTAAATAGTCAATCTCGGAGATTTCGTTGCCGGGGAGGAATGCTCCGAGGGTGCGGATTGAGGCAAGAAGCTCACGCGAGGCATTCCTCTCCAAGTGTGCCACCACACACTGCTCATGGCTCGGTGTGTTCACTTCGAGTGTAGTCTTGCGGTTGAGCCATACACAGCGGCGGCAGTGGAAGGCATCGCACTTGCGGCAAATCGGAGCGTGGTCAAGACAGTAGAGCTGTGCATTCTTAATGTCAATCCCTTGATCCAAATCACCTACGCTGTAGCCGTCGGCTTCTAAGTAGAATGCCGGGCACACATAGAATTTGCCATCTGGAGCAAGTGTGAGCGATTCCCAGCCGGCATTGCAGTTGTTCATCGCCGTGAGCATCATCCGGTCAGTAAGGATGTTGAGCTGCGGTGTCTTTCCCTCGGCATATATCTGCTTCACGCTCTCGGCAAGCGATGCAAGCACTTCCTTGTAGGTGGCAAAATCCTCATCGGTCATCTTCTCCACATCGGTGATGATTACATTGATGCGTGTGTTGCGGCTGAGAGCCTCGGCAATCTCTCCATAGCGGGCAAACAGCTCGGCACGAGTGGTGCGCAGTGCCACCACGCCACCGGCAGCAATATTGTCCCAAGAACCGACCACCACATCACCGCTTCGCCCTGCCGGAACTATGTCGGCATGGTCGATGGTGTCGATAGTATCAAAATACTCCTGCGGCAAGTCGTAATCGGGATAAACCATCTGAATGGTAAGATTCTCCTTCATTGCAAAGAAAATAGCCTTTTTCAGCACATCGAGCGGCATCAGTCGGCGCTCGACGCGGCGGTTTTCGTAGTGGCAGAACGACACCGAACTGTCATCGAGCTGTATAATCAAATATTTAAGCATGGCGGTCAGCAAATTTCGGGTTTAACATCGCGGTGATTCTTCTCAAATTCCTCTCGGCGGTTCTCAAGCTCAAGTTTGCGGTAGAGCTTGTTCCAATAGTAGTTATTGGCACGGACACGCGCCTTGTGCATCTTGCAGATGGCAGTGGCACGCTGATAGATGGTGGGCGATTCGGCAGCATCATAGTTCTCGCCCTGGCACCATGCACAACCACTTGCTACTTCGCAATCAATGCACTCCTGTCGCGACTGTGTGCAGCGGTCGAGCGTAAGGAATGGGCGCAGCTTGTTCTTGTCGATGCCGTCGTTCACATTGCCAATGATAATAGGCTTTTTCGAGCGCAGAGAGTAGGCTGCAAATCGTGTGCAAGGATAGAAATTTCCTGCCGCATCCACCGACAGCATCTTCCCCGCTCCACACCAGTTTTGATTCTCAAAGGTAGGATCCATCGGCTTCCCTATGTTATCATCAAAGAACGAGCACACATAATCACTGTAATATCCGCCATCGATAATTTGATCGGCCAGTTTTATCAATTGATTTTCTAAGATCAAGTCATCATCTTCATTCCACACATCCTCAAAAACACAATTTATGCTTACTTCTCTAATCCCTAAAGAATAGAGATGCATCACACTCTCGCAAATATATGGAATGTCGGGGCTGCTGATTGTCACCTTTGTGCCGGCTATAGGGAATTGCTTCAGCCAGAGTGGTATATTCTTTACCACATCCTCATAACTTCCTTTCTCTATTCCACCACCCTTCCATATACGGTTCAAATCATGTTTGCGCTTTGTTCCATCGATCGTTATGCCAATGCTCAAGTGCTCAAGGTTCTTCTCAATGAATCGCTGCACTTTCTCAGTGTGATAATTGATTCCATTGGTCGAAAACGAAAATCGATATGAATTAAACCACCTATGTCTGAGCCTATAGAGCTCCTGCTTTATGTAATCACAAACCTTGTCGATCAAATCAATCTCAAGAAAAGGCTCTCCTCCAATGAAATCCCAGATGACAGATGGCTCGGAAAACCCGCTCTTCTCAGAAAGTGCATAATCCACTACCTTTTTTGCCACATCAAACGTCATGCGTTCTTTCTCATTCTTACCAACTAGATAACAGTATTTGCACGCCAGCTGGCAATCCTTTGTCACTATAAAAGTAATG